>PBOW01000050.1 GCA_002725365.1 Chloroflexota bacterium
CCTGCCATTAAGCCCGTTCTGAAATGCAGCCAGTAATGCGACCGCTTTCACTTGGGACACTGACATGGCAGATTTCACATTCTTACCTAAGAATTGACTCTCAACCGCAATTTCAGTAGGTGCAAATTCTTTAATCACCAACTCAAGTACCTGATGGATTTCCCCGAGCCGAGCTCCAAGTGGGGTCTTGCTGTCGGTTGTTATTTTGTCGGCGGTGAGAAGGTTTGGTTTGTCTGTACTCGATAAGAATTCAAGAATGCTGTACCCGGTCACGCTGAGACCAGGGTCGATGCCCATTATACGCATAGGCCATTCGGAACTAACCGTTTGGGAATCTCCAGGCATCAATCGCGCAACTCATCGAGGACGGAATCTTCAAAATCAGCATTCGAGTGAACTTTAGAGACATCATCAAGATCATCAAGCGCTTCAAATAGACGGAGAGCAGCTTTTGCATCACTCTCACCCAAAAGAATCTTTTGTTTTGGGAGTTGTAGAGAGTCGGCATTATCAATTTGGTAGCCATCAGACTCCAAACTGTCTTTAATTGTCAGTAAATCACTGGGTTCAGTGATTACGTCGATACTAGTTCCACCGTCTTCAATATCGAGAGCTCCAGCATCTATCGCTGACAGTACGATTTCTTCTTCGCTCAGGTCACGCTTGTCGAGGGTGATTACTCCTCTACGTTCAAATTGCCAAGCAACCGATCCCGTTTCCGCCATACTCCCACCTGCTCGCGAAAACGCATGTCTGACTTCAGCCACGGTACGATTCCGATTGGTAGTAATCGCATCCACTAGAATTGCGCACCCGCCGGGGCCGTAGCCTTCGTAAGTAATTTCCTCTAGCGATTCACCATCTGCGCCACCCATAGCTTTAGTTATGGCACGATCAATGTTGTTGTTCGGCATATTGGATGCCTTAGCTTTCTGTATGGCTAATCGAAGAGAAGCGTTCGAATCGGGATTGCCATCTTGTCCGTTTTTAGCGGCCATCGTTATGTCACGAGCTAACTTAGTGAAGAGTTGTCCACGCTTGTCGTCCTTCGCGGCCTTCTTATGCTTAATAGATGACCATTTAGAATGTCCAGACATAAGAACCTCCTGTACGAATTATTCTAGTTCGATCCTGGCCGATTGCGCAGACGAATATTATCAATAAGTCTTGTCGACGCGAGTCGGACAGCTACCGATAAAATATCCCCTTCCTCACACTCTCCGAGTACCTCATCCATAGAGCCAGGCCGACATAAGGAAACATATTCGGTGAATAGTAAATTGTTAGGTTCTAATTCTTTGCGAACTACGTCACGGAGAAAGTCTGAGGATAATTCACCACTACTGAAAGCATCTTGCGCTGCGAATAGACCTCGTGAGATCGATTTCGCTTGAACTCGTTCTTCCGGATCTAGAAATACATTCCTCGAAGAAAGCGCCATGCCGTCACTATCACGGACGGTCGGACAGCCAACTATTTCAACAGGAAGGTGGAGGTCAGTAACGAGCTTTCTTATAACGATGAGTTGCTGAGCATCCTTCTCTCCAAAATATGCTCTAGTCGGTCGGACAATATTGAATAGTCGCAAGACCACGTTCGCCACCCCCGAGAAATGACCCGGGCGCTGGGCACCTTCCAGAAGGTGCTCAATAGGTTCTAGTGTGATGTTAACCATAGTCCCCTGCGGATAGATCTCGTCCGTAGCGGGAATGTATAGCTGATCGACCTTTAATTCCCGCAGTGCCGTTATATCCTGTTCGACTGTGCGTGGGTATTCGAGGAAGTCTCCGCCTGGTGCAAATTGGGTGGGATTTACGAAGATTGAAACTGTTAGAAATTCACAGTCCGCCCTCGCTGTTCGGATCAATTCTTTATGCCCATCATGGAGGGCCCCCATAGTAGGAACAAATCCATGAGTGAGATTATTCGGGCCGCCACCGAACTTAAGGTCGTTTTTGCGTTTGGCGATATTCATGAGCGTGAGGTTTATTTACGAGGATCGGCCGTTTCTGAGAGCACTTGTTCTGCCTGTCGCATGCTCTGTTCTTTACCCGGCAGGTTACGAGTGATCCAACTTTCAACCTCTTCACTTAAACCAAAGGATTCGGAACTGTTCGGAAAGTCACCAGCTCGAACTGCCTCTATATAATCCACGAGGGCACCTGTTATAGATTCACCGATTTCATCGAAACGTCGGGCATGTCGAGGTTTAAATGAATCGTACAGACCCAGTAAATCATGCCAGACTTGCACCTGCCCATCACAATATGGTCCTGCACCTATACCTATAGTCGGGATGGCAAGAACCTCCGTGATTTTGGCCGCCAGAACTGCCGGGACAGACTCCAATACTATGGCAAATGCCCCTGCCTCCTGCAATTTTTGTGCTTCAGACAAAAGGCGGATGGCGTCTCGTGGGGTACGCCCCTGCAGCTTAAACCCGCCAAGCGCATTCACAGATTGGGGTGTCAGTCCTATATGGGCCATTACAGGTACCCCTGCGGTGACTAATTTCGTGACAGTCTCAATTGCCTGACTATTTCCGCCTTCGATTTTCACGGAGTCGCACTCGGTCTCTTTCATTACGCGCATGGCAGCGTTCATAGCCGTGGTGACATCTGACTGATAACTGCCAAAAGGTAAATCTACGACGATGTGCGCGTTAGATGCGCCTCGTCTAGCAGCTCGTCCGTGGTGGATCATGTCTTCAAGGGTCACTGGCAGAGTGGAGTCATAACCTAAAACGACCATGCCCAAAGTATCTCCGACTAGCAAAATGGGACAGCCAGCGCTCTCCGCTAGACGGGCTGAGGGATAGTCATAGGCTGTCAGCATTGGAATCTTAGTTCCTTGCTGCTGCATTTTTTGCAGGTCAAGGATCGTCACGCGCTTCTCTCTGCTTACCATAAAGGCCTCATCAATTGAATAAAACTAGAATTATCTGAACCCGAATATTAACCAAGCTCAAGTTTATTAATTGTCATTTATTCGTTCAAGTATCACGTAGCAGCAATAACCGAGTTAGTTATTGCTCTTGCGGTAATCACCGCGGCGAGTCCTTCAATTGCTAACTTAGTTTCTTCCTCGCAATCGATCTCTTGAGTGGCAAAGGAAAATACGAGATCGCCATCGCCCCTAGTATGGACAGGCCAGATTGCTCGAGCCATTCCTGAACTCCCAGACACGGCAAGTCTGTTAACCGCTACGCTATCGAGGCGAGCATTGGTCCCGACTATGACCAGTGTTGTATTGCTATCAGGCGAGCTTCCTTTCCGAGGGATCTTGTCTGAGGCTAAGGCTTCCACCAAGTCATTCAAGTCCTTTCCGGAACCTCCAGGACTGGCCAAAGTCTCCCCGGACTCGAAATCATATATCGCCCCCATCGCGTTCGTCACGGCCAGGGCAGCAACAAACAGATCTGTGCCTGTGGAGCTGCCCACCCGGATAGAAGCGGTACCCAGTCCACCCTTGAGTCGATGCTGTGGGCCTAAGAGTTTGGCCACTGTCGCACCAGTTCCCGCGCCCACACTTCCTACAGCAAAACTTTCTGAGGATGCTATTTTTGCAGCCTCATAACCATCAGTCTGTGTAGGTGCTATCGGTTCGCCAATACCTAGATCGTAGATAATTGCTGCTGGCACGATCGGGATCTTCGTATCAGAAGTCTGATATCCGACGTCATTATCCCGCAGAAACTGGACGACGCCTTGCGCTGCATCAAGACCAAATGCGCTGCCGCCTGATAGGACGAAAGCATTCGCTCCTGGCACATGTCCCATTGGTCTAAGTAAATCTGTCTCTCGTGATCCTGGCGCGCCGCCACGAACGTCCACACCTGAAATGCTCCCGTCCGGCAGCAACACTACAGTGCACCCGGTGCAGCTATCTAGATCGGATGAGTGCCCGACTTTCACTCCTGGAATATCGATTAAAGATCCCGGTTTTAGCAATTCAGACATGTTCAATCACCTATAGGCTCAATCTTGGCAAACTGGGCAATAATGGGTGCCACGCCCAGCATGCTTAATTTTCAGTATTGTACTATCGCAAATCCTGCAATATTCCCCATCGCGCTGATACACCTGGCAATGTGATAGGGCTCCACCAGGTATCCCAAACGCATTGACATAATTCCGAAATGATGTCCCTCCCTGTTCGAGCGCACGGTTTAAAGTAGTACCAATCGCGTCATACAGTCTTTGCACTTCTTGTGCAGATAGATTCTTGGTTTTCCTGTCAGGACGAATTCCCGCCAAAAAGCATGCTTCATCGACGTATATATTTCCCAGGCCGGCAACCACGGCTTGATCTAGTAACGCTGATTTAAGTGAAGTATCCTTAGATCGCAATTTGCCAAGTAAATCATCTCGGGTGAAATGGATCGCTAGCGCATCTGGGCCACTCGGGATTCGATCGGTTTCGTGTTCGGTGGGCACGCATTCCCATGTTCCGAACCGTCTAACGTCGTTGAAAACGAGGACCACTTCTGGAGTGTACGACGGCGATGTAATTTTGATACGGGCTCGCTCGTACCGGTCTCTCGGATGATGGCCCGACGATACTAGAAAAGCACCCGTCATACGTAGGTGAACGATCCAGCTGCGCCCATTCGATAGTCTGAAAATTAAATACTTACCATGACGTTTCAATTCCTCGATCTGAGTTCCTTCAACAGTTTCCCGGAATGCCTTTACTGAACTGTCCTTAATCATCCGACCAAAGCCCCTGTGTACCATGGCTCTCTGAATAGTCGACCCAAGTACATAGGGGATCAGGCCACGTCTAACCGTCTCGACTTCAGGTAGTTCAGGCATATTGTTAGATTTCTTCTAAATTTCCCAGAGAAGTCCCGATAGCCTTATCGAGTAATAGTGGCACTGATAGTTGGATAGAAGGCATCATCTCTTCAGCAAGATCTATAATCGAAGCGACCTCATCAGAAGGGAGCTCAAAGATGAGTTCGTCATGTATCTGCATGACCAGTCGGGCGTGCAGACCCATCTCACGACGTTTCATTAACTCTTCATCTATATTATTCGTTGCAATTTTTATAATATCAGAGGCAGTGCCTTGGACTGGCATATTCATCGCGATACGTTCGCCTGCCCTTCTTACATTTTGGTTACGTGAGTGCAGTTCGGGGATAGCTCTGCGTCTACCAGTCATCGTCTGCGCGTATCCGGCAGACCGGGCTTCTTCTACAACCTGATCTCTCCATATTTCCACTTTCGGGTAGGAGCGGAAGTAGGAATCTATGAAGTCTTGGGCCTCTTCCCGAGTAATTCCTTCCCTAACTGACAGACCAAACGCACTCAGTCCATAGAGAACACCGAAGTTGAACACCTTCGCTCGTCTCCGCTCCTCATAACTAACGTCCTCATTGGATTTTCCGAAGATATTTGCGGCTGTGGAAGTATGAATATCTAACCCCCCTAAGAACGCCTCTATTAAGGCTTCATCTTGACTTAAATGAGCTAAGATTCGTAGCTCAATTTGTGAATAATCGATCGAAAGAAACAGAGGATCTGCACCGCAGTCACTAGCGATAAAAGCATCACGAATCATGCCACCTCGATCTCCCCGGATAGGAAGATTTTGTAAATTGGGAGCTGTGGAGGATAATCTGCCGGTAGCTGTAGTTGTTTGAGAGTAAATGGTATGGATTCGGCCCGTGGTGTGATTAACATGCCGTGGAAGCGCGTCTACGTAAGTGGACTTCAATTTCGATATCTCGCGCCAATCAAGGATCATTCGGACGACTGGATGTTGATCGACTAACAACGACAATGACTCGGCGTCAGTGCTAAAGCCCGTTTTTATTTTTTTTGACGGAGGGAGTGACAGTTCATCAAATAATAGTCGAGACAGTTCCGCTGGTGAGCCCATATTGACCTCTTGTCCGACGCTTTGGAATGCCGCCTTTTCGATATCGTCCAACTCGCTCTCTAAATCAAAACCCAAAGAGTAGAGCTTCTCCGAATCAATTTTGATACCAAAGTCCTCCATCCTGGCTAAGGCTTGTGTATGTGGCACATCGATCTCACGGAAGATCGCTCCTAGCTGTCTTTCCTCTAGCGACGTCGTTAGTTCCTGCTCCGCCTCAAACAGGAGTGCACCAGACCGAATTGTAAATTCGGCAACGACGTCGGTCTCCAGTTCAGAATACGCTTTCTTGGATTTACCACTCCCTAACAATGTTTTCTCATCCGGCAGTACATCTAGTACCAGTCGAGTTGCCAGGTCTTGAATAGATTCATCACTGAACCCAAGTAAATATGAGCCGATCTTTGTGTCAAACACATCTACTGGACCTAATACTATATTGTGCTCACTCGCCAATTTTCTAAGACACCAGACGGTCTGTTTAGCGTCGTGTACTAATAGTGTCATCCCGCGTTCAATTTGTTTCTGTAACCACTCGAGCACTGTCTCAAGATCGGGATAATAGACCTCTGGTGTTAGATCACTAGGACTATTAAATCCGGGTAATTCTTGGTCATTTGAGAAGGTGTCCCTCTGCCTAATTGGAAAGTAGAGACCTTCACGATTCTCATTCACGATGGCTATACCGATGGCGTGGGAGCTGAATTCGACTGGTAAGTGCGAATCACTGACAACAGTAACTGCTACTTTGTTCAAGTCGCTAAATCTTTGCAGTTCCACTTGCAACATATCGTCACTATCGGTCTGAACTATTGTTAAATCAGTTCGGGCTGACCCAGTTTCAGTCAGCACAACAGTGTCCGAGCTACTAACTCGTTTAGCGTGAGTCTTGAAACCTATCTCTTCAAAGAAACTCCTAGCCTGACCAGGATCAAAATGCTTTCTATCAGCAGCCTCCAGATCAAGGACCAGATCGGGGACATCACGCACGATGGTCGCAAGTTCTCTAGAGGAAAGAGCAGATGCCTGGCCTTTCTCGAGAGCTGACCTCGTGCGAGTCGGCTCAATGGCGTCGAGATTATCGATCATACGATCTATATCACCCCACGAAGCTATCAAGGCTTTAGCACCCTTATCACCGATTCCTTTAACGCCTGGGATATTGTCACTGGTGTCGCCAACCAATCCTTTGTAATCGATCATTTGTATCGGCTTAAAGCCAAACCGTTCAAATACTTTAGCTTCGTCGTACATGACGTAATCCTTTTGGTATGGTCGGTACATATACACTCGTACCTGCTCATCGACCAATTGAATAAGATCATTGTCTAGCGTCAGAAGGATAGTTTCGTTAATACCCAGCTCGCTTGCTTGGCGCGCCAAGGTTCCCATCACATCATCGGCTTCGTAACCTGGACATTCCACCAGAGGAATGGATTGCGCGGCTAACATATCTCGCACGGTGTCAAACTGCGACCGCAGAGCTGCTGGTGTAGGATCTCTATTCGCCTTGTAATTCGGATCGAGTTGCTTTCGAAATGTTTCTTCTGAGGCATCCCATGCAGCAATTATGTGAGTTGGGGCAAGCTCGGTTAGTACGGCGCTAAGGGTATTCGCAAANCCTAGTACTGCNCCTGTAGGCTTTCCAGCAGAATCGGTCAATTCCTCCGGCATGGCAAAATATGAACGGAACATTATNCCGTGCGAGTCGAGTATCAATAGTCGGGTGCCNGGTGCGACTACTTCAGCTTGTTTGTTCATATTGTGGCAACTCCGATGAACCAAGTATATCCGTTGAACATTTGGCGCTGTGCTCTGCGGTTAAGGAACGATATCATGGGTCGGATGCGTCGATATCGTACACTCCCATTATTAGCCCTCCGCAGAATGGCAGGGAACTGGAAACTACTGACAAGCGTAGCCGTGGGATCCGTTTGCGCTGCTGCGATATTGTCAGCTACCGCTATATACTCTGACGCAATTCGCGATTTAGGACTGGACCATGCGATTGGCCAAAAGGACATCCGAGAGCTTGACTTGGTTGTTTTACAGAGCAATATCCCAGTGGAGGCCGAACGGTACGAACGATCACAAGGACGACAATTAAGTGAAGTAGTTCGCGCATCTCAAAGAAGTTTCACAGAGGCTAACAGATTAGCGAGGAGTGCCACATATTTTCTATCTGATGAGGATGGCCTGTTGGGTGAACCGGACTCAGTAAGGCCACGAGCTAATTTCATGTGGCGATCAAGTATCCTCGACCACATTGAAATTAGTGCCGGAGAGTGGCCTGAGCCACAAACGACCTTTGTAGGCGAACCCATAAATGTTGCAATCGGTGAACGGACAGCTATCGAAAATAATTTGTCTGTCGGTCAATCGCTGATAATTTACCCCTTCTGGGAGCAAAATGCTCAGCCGGTGGAAATTAATATTGTTGGACTGATCCGACCAGCTGATGAAGAGCACCGCTACTGGGGTGAGGACAACTATGTCCGGATAGATGGTAAAGAAAGATCGTGGCCAACCTATCTTCTGTGGATACCTGAGGCTTCTGCACATGGCATACTCCGAGGCGCCTCCAAGACGGTGACTGCTGACTATCGGAATACTTACCCACTACAAACAGAAATGTTGAACTCTNGGAACAGTGGGGCCGTTGCACTTGGTCTGACCAACCTCTATGCAAACNTGGGCACAACAGAAATCCGAGTNACCACTCAAACTGACCTCCCNGAACTACTACGCACCTANGATCAAAAACTNTTTTTNACTCGAATCCCACTTTTGGTCCTATTACTGCAAGTNGGAGGGATTGTTGCATATTATCTTGTGACCGTTTCAACGATGCTTGTGGATCGTCAATCCGCCGAGATTGCAACTCTGCGATCTCGTGGAGCTACCACTAATCAATTGCTCGCTCAGTATGGAATAGAAGGACTCCTGTTAGCAGGGCTCGCAATCGGACTTGGCCCGCTCGTCGCTGCCTCAGTTATATCTGCTCTTGGTCCGACGCCCGCATTTAGTGNCTTGTCAGGAGGTNCTGCTCTCTCAGTCCATATTGGTGGGCTNGCATATCTTCTTGCTAGTGTGGGAGCCCTTATTGCTTTCATTTCACTNATGTTTCCGGCTTGGCGAGCAACGAGAAACACCGTAGTGGAATACAAAAAGGGGCAGGCTAGACCCGACCGACCACCTTTGTTCCTAAGGCTCTATCTAGACGTTGTGTTTGTGGTCATTCTCGCATTTGGTTACTGGCGAATATCACGTGAAGATTCGCTAGTCACGCAACAATTCTTCGANACGAGTGATGCAGTCGATCCTTTCTTGCTGGCAACACCAGCCGTATTCATGGTCACTGTCGGCGTAGTATTTCTTAGNCTTTTCCCTCCGACATTGCGAGTGATTAGTTGGCTTCTAGGATTGACGCGCTCTGTTGCTCTACTCGTCGGTATGCGATCTCTGGTGAGAAATCCCGGTAATTACTCCCGTCTTGTGTTACTTCTAATGTTCGCGACTGGTGTCGGGATGTTCGGCGCCACTTTCTCCGCGACACTGGATCGATCATACTCTGACCGGGCCGCATACACTGTAGGAGCTGATGTCCGTGCTGTAATAGGACTCTCTAACGAAAGCATCGGCAAAGAAGGTATTTCGAAAGACATTAATTTACCAGAGAATCTCGACTCGTCTTTCGTACTCCGAAGCCGCGGGACTCTATGGGTCGATCAGAGTAATCCCCGCGAAATAGATCTTATTGGAATTGAACCCGACTCTTTTCCAGAAACGGCATTCCTTCGTCCAGACTTCAGCGAAAATTCCCTTCCTGATTTAATCACTGATCTTAAATCAGAGGACCTATATCTGGAGGGGCCAGCCATTCCAGCCGATGCGAAGCAGATTGGACTTTGGTTAAAATTTACCGATTTGGCCGGCCGTATAAACGTGAATACCGTCCTTGCTGACGCACATGGAAGACTCAGTCATTTCTCCATGGGTGCTGTACGCCCTGGTGATGCTAGTACTAATGAATGGGTGCTCTTTACCGCGGATGTTACTGAACCTGCAGACAAGTTTGGCAAAACCAAGGTTGCCGAGCTCCCTTTCGAATTACGTGGTGTGAGTTTCACTGCTTCAAGTCGTCTTACGGCCCAGCAGGCCAGCATAAAAATCGGGCCTTTGATCTATACAACTTCAGAGTCTCCACCACCCGCCCCTGAGGGCCTCAACCCAGATGAAGCTTCAAATAATAACTTCAGCTGGTATTTTGGACTCGATGGAGGACCCAGAGGCCATAAGGAGTGGAGCGATTCCGAATTAATTCACGATTTTACTACTGGAGGGTTCCGGCCGTTGTCCGGCGCACGTTCAACGAGTGGAAATGACTCTTTACTTTTAAAAATCGATGCACCNGAAGGATACGAGAANAGTACTGAGTTGCGATGGATATCAGGGGGTGGCTATCGTCGCCTGCATGGGCTTATGCTTGACGTNGACACGGGNGACTTAACGNTTTATCTNGATGCGANGACTGCTGAAACCCTNGATCTAACCCTTGGNCAACGNCTTGCGCTGGCTACATCCTCTCGGTGGACTACAGTTCNGTACGGAGGCAATTTNGACTATCTCCCTTCGTACGAACACAATTCAACGTCGGGTTTTGCCCTTGTAAATGGTCGGCGNCTNGAATCAGCAGTGAACATAGCNTTGCCNGATAATTCGATATCGTACAATGAGCTATGGCTAGATCTCCCCGATGAATCCAGTGATATNAGTTGGCTCGANGAGTCAACTTTAAGACAACTATTAGTAGCCTCAGTNATTCGGGNNGAACAGCAGGATGACCCGCTTATCGCNGCTGGATGGTCGGGNATNCTAGCTATTAGTTTTGGATCNGTGCTCCTCTTATCTGCGATAGGCTTCATGGTCTACTCATATCTGAANGCNCAACAGCGCAGNCTNGAATTCGCAATCATGCGAACNTTAGGCTTCTCAAAAATGCAGGTGTTCTCACTCGTGTTATTCGAACACCTNTTNGTCGTGNTGGCTGGATTGGGTTTGGGGACTGGAGTCGGATTATTTATCGGTCGATTTATGATGACTTTCCTTTCTAACGANGANTTCGGNAACCCTGTCTCGCCTAACTTCATCCTAGAAGTTTCGTGGTCCGAGGTAGCTGTGGTATGGGGTATATTAAGCTTGGTGTTTGTAGCAACAGTAACCGCGGTAGTAGCCCTTTACTTCCGCCTGGCCATCCATAAAGCTTTGCGGATAGGGGACGTCTGATGCCTGAAAATTATATATATGCCGAAGAATTATTCAAAATCTATAAAACAGACGAACTTGAAGTCGTAGCACTAAGAGGCCTTGACCTGCAGGTAGTCAAGGGCGAGATGATGGCAATTGTNGGGGCTTCTGGNTCTGGAAAATCTACATTCTTGAATATTCTAGCTGGTCTCGATACGCCGTCGGCTGGACAAATTACAGTTGGGAATCGTGACCTNCTGCGAATGAAGGATGAAGACTTAGTNGATTACCGNCGGCGAGAGGTAGGCTTCATATGGCAGCAAACTGGCCGGAATCTGATNCCTTATCTGACGGCACTCCAAAATATCGAGGCNCCTATGATCCTCGAGGGCGTGAAGAGGCGGATCGCNAAAGCCCGAGCGCAGGANCTNCTCACTGCAGTCGGCCTAAGTGACAAAGCTCGGCGGCGACCGAACGANTTGTCNGGAGGGGANCAGCAACGAGTNGCGATAGGTGTCGCTCTNGCNAACGAGCCCCCTCTTCTTCTGGCGGATGAACCNACTGGAGAACTAGACAGTGCCACNGCTGATGANGTATTNAGAGTCCTTCGCGAGATAAACCGATCTACTGAGGTCACNNTAGTGATCGTCACTCATGACAGGGAAATNACAAGCCGAGTTGATCGTGTNGTCGCGATGCGTGATGGCAAGGCCAGTACCGAACTGGTGCGNAATTCGGAATCTAGNGGCGTTGACGAGCTTGCTGTAGTTGATAGAAGCGGGAGACTGCAGATACCGCGNGAATATTTGGACGAAGCCAACATCCAACGANGGGCCCGAATTGATCTAACGGACGGNAAAGTGACNATTAAGGGCGAGTAATGNTTATCAGGAAACAGAAAGTCAGGCTATAANCATGAGTAACCTNCCGAAAGATTTCATCCGCATTNNTAACGTGAGTCGNCGATTTCAAAGTGCTGACTCCGAGGTACTCGCNNTAGATAATGTTTCCCTCGANATTCCACGAGGGCAATTCACNGCGATTGTNGGTAGGTCTGGGTCAGGTAAAACTACTCTTCTGAACATCATCGCGGGATTNGATACTGCAGATGAAGGGTCCGTGGATATTGATGGCCANCANGTCTCAAATTACTCAGATCGNCAACAGACAGAATTCCGGAGACGTACTATTGGTTTCGTTTTTCAATCCTTTGGGCTACTTCCACTCTTATCAGCNGCCGAAAATATCGACCTCTCATTANGGATCGCNGGCGCTGGTATGCGCGATCGNCAANGGAGNACGAGTGAACTNCTGGATCAAGTAGGACTCTCGCACCGATCTGACCATCGGCCGTATGAGCTCTCTGGCGGGGAACAGCAACGAGTGGCAGTCGCTCGAGCCTTGGCGAATAATCCGCCACTTCTGATCGCTGACGAACCCACGGGCGAGCTCGATTCGACGACCGGAGCCCAGATTTTTTCTCTTCTCCGAAGTGTAGCTGACTCCGGCGTGACTATTCTCACAGCCACCCACGATCCATTCGTCATGGAGCATGTTGATGTGGTACGTGAAATGTCTGACGGCCGTCTACTACCCCAAGGCGAAGGGATCGTCACATCACGAATAATTCCTGATAAAAAAGATAAGTCTATCCCTCGTCAGCGCACATCCCTCCGACCCCCTACTGTCCCGCGCCGAGCACCCTAATGACTTCGCAGACACTCTTCCACATTATTGCAGCAACTCAGAAAGAAGATCTCACCGAAAGCCAGCAGCAAGAACTCGTCCTGCGCGCCAAAGAGCTAGGTGAAGATGCAACAGTGGCCAACGTATGGATTGGAAGACGTGGCATTAATTTTGTGGTAGTGCTTGAACTAACGGTGGAAGAACACTCGCTAGAATCATTTAGCGACTCTCCAAGTCACGTTAGCTTTGTAGTGCATGCCTTAGGGCCGGTGATAACAGGGATGTGGAGTGCTGACTTTGCCTCTAACCTCCTGGACCCATTAATCGACCCACGCAAGTTCAGTCATAAATACTTGACGGTCATTGCGATCAAGTCTCAAGCCAGGCTTTTCGAATGGCAAATCGATCAGTGGGGTGAGTCGCTTACTCATTTTGCGGGTCAAGGGAATGTGGTTTTAGGACCGACGATCGAAGAGCGTGATTTATATAGGAGTGCCGGGTTACTATTTTCGCAGGTACCTACCGGTATA
>PBOW01000051.1 GCA_002725365.1 Chloroflexota bacterium
GATCGCAAAGGATCAAATCACCGACTAGGGATCGCTAACTACCATCTGGTTTGAAGACCTCACGGTCAACCCAAACTAAAAACTCGTTCCCGAGTAGCTCAGCGGTAGAGCAGCTGACTGTTAAGTATCCCCACCTAAAGCGCTAAGCTCCCACTGTCGAGATTACAAGCGGAAACGCACGAATCAGCTGCTGTAAATATTCGGTCACATTTGCTTGTGCGCCATCTGGGTTGCCCAATAGCCCATTTCACTGAATGTGAGCGTGGTAAGCCCTGTGGGGATCAAACCCACAACCGGCGGACTAAAAGACTGCGGTCATCCTTGCGGTATCGCCGGGCCAGGAATTCTGGCGAGAAATCGTCTCGAATCGCGCTTTTCGGTTAACCAGGCGCGAGTTTGGTAGAGCTTAAGGGTCGAACTTACTTTGACAGCTTCAAAATTGATGCTTAGTAGAACTAGCGGGTTAAATCAAAATTGATTGCTATATGGTTCACCCGGTCCGAACTTTGGTTAAGAATGACGCAACATCTTCGTATGGTTCTCATCATGAACGGAAGTTGCTGTCGTTGACGGAGAGTACGGGTATTGACAGTTGTTTCAAAAACATTCGAAGCACGCTGCGATCAATAAACCACCACTTGTTTCGATTGTGCCCCGGTCCACAGATTGCGAGTGCTGCGGTAATGTCTATCCCTGAACTTTCCATAACGCTTCTGAGATCGCCAAAGTCGACGATGATTGATACATCAATGCCGCTATTTCTAAGAGGGATTGCCTGACAATTCAGGTTCTCCGCAATTCCAGAGACTACAGAATCTAGTGCACACGGCATTGGTAGAGGATGAGGAGAAACAGCAGCCAGCATCCCAACCGCATGCACGATCGCTACATCACACTCAAGCCGTGATGCCCACTCTTGTGCAGCGGAGAGAAGCATTTCGGATTCCGATTCATCGTCAATCGGTACCACCAGATGTCGGATGCCGGGGCGACTATTTGAGGGTCGACTGGGTATTCGAATTACCTGGTCGGCAAGTCGTACAAATGCTCTGGAATCGCGGGTGGCACCTGCAATTGTTTCGAAATCGATCGTTTCATTTACGCCTATCACGAGGCATCTGAACGGGAGGAGTAGGCGGACCGATTCCGGGAGAGAATCCAGCGAATCGGAAATCCTGACCACATTTACGGGATCTGAAGTTTGTTGGTCGATCGCAATGTCGAAAATCGACTTGATTTCAGCGTCGGTCTCAGCGGATGTATCAGGCACGAGCAGCGTGACCGACAGGCGTGTCTGGGTCGAAAATCCGGCAGCAAAACTTAGAACTTCACTGTTGGGCGATCCAGGATCGTAGTGAACCGCAATCGTGGGTACTAGCTCCATGTTATGGAAACTCCGGGGAAGGCAATCGCCCCGCCATCGGATCGCACGATCTCCGACAAAATGTCTGACCGTGCGAAGCGCCCGACGCGAGGCGAGTTACCTGTTATCGACGAATTGACTAACCGGCTGATTTAGCCTGTTCGATCCATGAATCCCAGGTCGACTGGTTTTCGGCGATCCATTCATCGACATGACGTTCGATGTCATCCTGTGAGTCTTCGCCCTCGTTGAGCAGGTTGTTCTGCTTGTTAACGTCAGCCAGTGCGAGTCCCATAAGTTCGAACAACTTTGCCGCTGCCGGGTTCTCGCTCAGGAATTCTGAGTTGGCGACGACCTGAATGTCGCTGGCTGACCAACCGGTCAGCAACGGGTCATTGATCGCGCCAACGATGCCTGAGTGGGTTTGGTCGGCTTCTGTGATGTCGAGAGGTGACGACGCACGAGGCACACCGATCCACACAACATCTTCACCGGGTGCCAGAACGTCTACTGTCCAGTTTGGTGTCCATGTGTAGAAAAGAACATGTTCGCCGTTCTGGTAACGAGCAATCAGGTCGGCCATAGCTGCATTGTAGTCAGCCTGACCTCGATCGATGAAGTCGTTTAGGCCGAGGTCTTCCCAATGGTGAGCCTGAATCTCCGCACATACCCAACCATCTGGGCAGCCCAGGAAGTTGGCCTTGCCGTTTCCATCGGTGTCGTACGCAGCCGCAACTTCTGGCCGTTCAAAGTCTGCAAGTGTGGTTATGCCAAATTCTTCGGCACCAGCCTTGTCGACAAGATAGCCTTCAAGACCACCTACTGGAATGACCGTTCCTGCGATTTCAGCACCGTTCGAGAAAATATCCTCGTATTGGGAATGAGAAGGGAACCAAGCATTGGCCCAGTAGTCAACGTCGCCAAGCGCTACCTGTTGGTAGAAGATCGGGTTATCGAGTTCAAGGAAGTCTTCCACGTCGTATCCAAGAGCTTCCAGGGCGCGTGAGTAGATGGCCTCGTTGAAGTATCCTGTGCTCCACGTGGCACGTGCCGGCTGAATTGTGATGCCTTCGCCTGGCAATGCTGGAACTTGAGTAGCCGTAGCGGCTGGAGCCTGGGTGGCGGTCGCAGCTGGAGCTTGAGTGGCTGGCTGTTCGTCGTCGCTTGAACATGCAACGAGCGCGATCGCCAGCACTCCAATCAAACCTAGAAGTAAAAGTATTCGTTTGTTAGTTACGAGAGTCATAAGTTCTCCTGCTTAGAGTTGTTTTAAGCACTGGTGGGATCGGGTTCTCCGATTCTCATAATGCTTTTGATTTTTGTGATGGTCGTAGAAAGCGAAAGAGTTGAACTCGATTCTTCGCTCGCTTCTCCGACTGACTGAGTCATCCTATCGAGGACGATTGCCAGGAGCACCAGACCAACGCCTCCGACCGCACCGGACCCGAAGTCTAGCGCACGAATTCCGCGCAGGACGAGTTGAGCCAGCCCAGGTGCACCGATAATTGATGCAATCACGACCATCGAGAGTGAAAGCATCAGGGTTTGGTTGAGCCCGGCCATGATGGTTCTCGTAGCCAATGGCAGCTCAACATCAAATAAGACCCGTCGAGGTGTGGCTCCGAACGAGTAGGCAGCCTCCACGACTTCCTGGTCTACTTCACGGATCCCGAGGTTGGTTAGCCGGATCATCGGAGGTATTGCGAATACCACCACTGCGAACACGCCACCAACTGCACCGAGGCCGATGAGCATTACGACCGGAATGAGATAGACAAAGCTGGGAGTGGTCTGCATGGCATCCAGAATCGGGCGCAAAATGAACTCGAACCGGTCACTCTTGGAAGCAGCGACTCCCAGAGGCACTCCGATGATCACACTTATCAGCACAGAGGTGACTATAAGAGCCAGTGTGGTCATCGTTTCGTCCCACACATCGAGGTGCGGAAGGATCGGATTCCATCCTCCAAGCAGTCCCATCGAAACTGCTGTGAATGCTGCCACTTTCCAACCGGCGAGCCGCCACGCGATAAGCACTATTGCGATCCAGCCCACACCATCGGTCAATCCGACCATGCCGTCGTTCAACAGGTCAAAAGACCAGTCAACAGGAGTCTTGATGGCCTGGAAAAANTCTCGAAAGTTCGCGGCAAGCCANNNAACAAACGAATCTGCCCACGCGTCTAACGGTATGACGTTCTTGTCCAAGTGTGAAGCTCCAGTTCGGGTATGCGCTGTACGCGCTGAAGAGCCCGGACGTACCGGGCATGGTTGTGTTAGACGGGTACACGTGCAGAACTGAACTCGTCCTGCATCAATGCGCCAATGATGTCGGTGGGATCTGCGTGACCAACCAACTGCCCCCGCCTGTTTACGGCCGTAAGGCATTGCCCTTCTGCGGCTGCGGAGAATGCATCCATCAACACCGTGTTGATTGGTGCGGCTTGAGTCGGCATGCCGATTTCAGCACAGGTGCTTATTCCAGCCTCCGCTGCGTCGATCAATGCCTGGCGGCTAATGCATCGTTCAGGCTCACCGTCCCGCGTAATTACACAACACTGATCGTCATCGTCGGCATTGCCGGTGACCGCCAGTGCTTCATCGATGGTGCAATCTGGATTGTCGATGAGGTTGATAGGCCTCATCACCGACCACAGCGTCAAAACCCTGCCGCGGTCGACATCTCTGGTGAAATCGTGGATGTATTCGGACCCGGGAGTATTGATGATCTGAGTAGCGGAGCCGATTTGCTCGACGCGACCGTCACGCATGATGGCGGTACGTTCACCCAGTTTCAGAGCTTCGTTTAGATCGTGGGTGATGAATATGATCGTCACACCCAGTTTGTCGTGGATGTTGAGAAGCTCGTCCTGCATGTCCCGCTTGATTAGCGGATCGAGTGCGCTGAACGCTTCGTCCATCAAGAGGATGTCTGTGCCGGCTGCGAGTGCTCTTGCAAGCCCGACTCGCTGCCGCATTCCACCACTCAGGCTCTCAGGCTTGTACCCCCCCCAACCACCGAGGCCTACCATTTCAAGCGCCTGCTCTGCGCGGTCGCGCCGTTCATCCTCGGGCTGGTCTTGTACTCGAAGTCCGTATTCCACGTTCTCTTGCACACTTTTGTGCGGGAAAAGGGCGAAATGTTGGAACACCATCGACACCTTGCTGCGGCGAATTGCGCGCAGTTCGTCGGAGTCGGCTGTGGTGACATTGGTGTCGTTGAAAAGGATGGTGCCGGAAGTGGGTTCGTAAAGACGGTTGATACACCGTATGAGCGTAGACTTGCCGGAGCCCGAAAGGCCCATTACAACGAAGATTTCGCCGGGCTCAACATCGAAGGAAACGTCCACCACACCCACTACGTTCCTAGTCTTTGCCAGGATTTCTTCTTTTGAGACTCCCTGTTTGACCAGCTCAAGAGCCCGTCCGGGATTGTCTCCGAAGATTTTGTAGACGTTAGATAAAGAAACCTTGCTTGGAATGACCCACCCCCACTAATGCCAGCGGGGATGTGCTCATGCAACTGCACCTAAGCGATATACCTTCCAAAGGCTTCGCAAGCTGTTCACCGTCGACGTATTTGACGGCAAGTAAGGGTAACAGAAAGGTCAGACTGGGCGAGGTTCGGTCGTTCTGACAGACTCAAACGAAAAGGCCGCTGGAAGTTCAGCGGTCTTAAGTGAACCAGCCTGCTGTCCGGTATTTTGAGTGGTTTACAGCATCTGATTCGGTGGGTTTCGTGACTAAACCCGGACAATTCGCAAGTGCAACCGTCTAGTTTCAGAACTGCTGATATCCAGTTCTACGAGAATCTATAGCGCAACAGGCGAAAAAACACCGAGACATTCAGCGCATCAAGAGTAACCAGAACAATCCCTGAGCATTCAACCCGAAAAACATCACCGCAATCAATCCCAATGCAACACATAAAAGCCAAATATGTTTATGGCGAGATCTCCAAATCTCTGGGTAGAATTGCAAAGTGCGCTAGCGAAACAGAAATTGGTAATTGCACGATCGCAAAGGATCAAATCACCGACTAGGGATCGCTAACTACCATCTGGTTTGAAGACCTCACGGTCAACCCAAACTAAAAACT
>PBOW01000052.1 GCA_002725365.1 Chloroflexota bacterium
CTGCTTTACTTGGTGACGCGATACTATACGTGGTCATGCCTTCCCAACCTGAGCTCTGGGGGATCACCATCGTACAGGTTGGAATACTTTTGTCGGCTAACCGAATAATTCGTCTTCTCACGAACCCGTTGAGTTCAGAAATTATGAGGAAATATGGTGTGGTGAAACCATTTATAGGAGCGATGTGCAGCTCGGTTATCGTTTTGGTCGTCTATGCCTATTCTAAGAATTTTTTCGTGCTCCTACTCGGGCGTTTGGCCTGGGGCGCTTGCTGGTCATTGCTTCGACTTGGAGCCCAGTGGACTGCCCTTGAGGAAAGCAAGGGTCAAAACCTAGGTTTTAATCTCTCATATAACGCCTCAGTCATTCGTATCGGAGCTATTGGAGGTGCCCTATTTGGGGGTGTCTTGTCCGACGTAATTGGATTGCGAAACACGTTACTTATTTTCGGTATCGCGACTGTCCTATCGCTGATGGCCTGGATCAGGCAAATCCCAGAGAGTTATAAAGTTAAGCCCGCCGCTGCGCAAAGCAGCCGACAATATTCGGCAATACTGCGTAACCCTCGTCTGCTATTGGTAAACATGTGCAGTCTCCTAACAGGGCTAATCTGGTCCGGTGCCGTTTCAGGTACGATTGGCCACTATTTACGCTACAGGTTTGGTCTGGAAATAGAAGTACTCACCGTTATAGTTGGAGTCAGCACGTTCACCGGAATCATGCTCGGTGTTCGTAGTCTTGCGGAAGTGTTTATTGGACCCGTCGGGGGCTATCTGTCCGATCAGTACGGTCGAGTAAAGGCACTTGTAATAACGATGGCCTTTGCTGCCGGTTCGATTATGTTGCTGAGTCTCAATCTTGGGCTCCTTGCGAGCGCGGTTGTTCTCATTGTCACTTTCGTCTCAGGGGTCTTGGTAACTATGCAGTTACTAGCTCTTGTGGGGGAAATGGCCGAGGACATGTCGCGCACTGAAACGCTTTCTGTGTATTCAACATTCCAGGACTTTGGATCAGCGCTCGGACCTTTCATCGGTTTATCTCTGATCGAGGCAAGCCAACTTCCGGAGCTTTATCGAACATGCGGGTTTATTTTATTATTTTTTGCTGCTGTTTTCCCATTGATTTCCAAAAAACAGTACTTACGTACCAGCAACTAAACAATCACGGCCCCTCGTCCGAATAAGACCTGAGATTTCTCATAGGGAACTCCTGATATGGAAATTCTGCCAAAGCAGTCTCATCCAGTGAAGTTCCGAGTCCAGGTGCCGTGGGAACTTGGATATACCCATCTTGCACATCAAACTGATCCGTGGCAATCTCGCGTCCCATTTCTTGGAAGTTTATAAAGTACTCAGTAATCAAGAAGTTCGGTATCGCCGCTGACACCTGCAGGGTGGCAGCGAGCCCGATCGTCGTGCTGTTGTAATTATGTGGCGACACAGCAACAAAGTATGGCTCAGCCATAGCTGCAATTTCCTTCAGCTCTAAAATTCCGCCTACGTTACAAACATCAGGATTGATAATATCGGCCGCATCCTTCTCGAACATTTCTCTAAATTCAAATTTCGTGTACAGCTCTTCACCAGTCACGACCGGGATATTTATTTCTTTCTTTGCCGCTGCCAAGGCGTTTATATTCTCGGCTAATACCGGTTCCTCATACCAAAATGGTTCGAATTGCTCCATTTCTCGAGCTATTCGGACCGCATGCATCGGTGCTAGCCTTCGGTGCATCTCTATAAGAATATCGATATCAGGTCCAACCGCCTCACGCACGGCCTGCACATTCTTTACCGTCTGTTTCTCAATTGTCTTATCAACAAAAGTTCTCCACGGTCCAGGCACTGGATCAAATTTCAACGCGGTAAACCCTAAATCAACAATTTTGCGTGCTTGTTCTGCAACCTCATTCTCGTCCCAGCTACCACCACCCCAACCGTTGGCGTACACCCTTACTTTGTCTCTGCAGGGGCCACCCAAAAGCATATGTACCGGCAAGTCACAGGACTTACCGAGTATGTCCCACATAGCCTGTTCCAACCCACTCACTGCGCTATAAAGGTCCATTGCCCCTCGGCGAGCCCCAAAGTCATCAAAAGACATCTGCAGAAAGTGTTTGATATGCCTCGGATCACGGCCTATCAAGTATCGCTTTAATTGGTCAATGTGAGCAGTCACTTGAATGTCTCTATCGGCTTGTGTGTAGCACTCACCCCAACCATCTATACCATCGTCAGTCTCAATTTTCACAAAACACAAATTTTTGCCTTTTGCGTAATTGTGATAACTCGTTTCTGCTGCTTTCGTGGGGTGAATGATGTGATGCTCGACATTGACTATTTTCATAAATTCTCCAGTATAAAAATAACTAACTGACCGTAGTATCCGGTTGCTCAGGCTACCAGAGTACTGGAAAACTGAGTGTGGTTCAGATTCATTCCTAGCGCATACGGGCAAGACCACTACTTCTGCTCTACGATACCGGTGAGTTATTAGGACATCGCGCTCGCNCTGGGAGAAAAACAATGAAATTCGGAATATTTTACGAACACCAATACCCACGACCNTGGACGGAAAATGGCGAAGAGGTACTTCTGCACGAAGCACTTGACCAGNTGGAGTTAGCTGACCGATTGGGGATCGACTATGCGTGGGAGGTCGAGCATCATTTCCTAGAAGAATATTCGCATTCATCAGCCCCAGAGGTCTTTCTCGCCGCGGCGTCCCAGCGCACTTCGAGAATCAGACTCGGCCATGGGATCACACTCATGCCGCCCGGGTACAACGCACCTGCCCGAATTGCTGAGCGNATATCAACTCTCGATCTACTATCGAACGGACGCGTAGAATTTGGAACTGGCGAATCTGCATCCCGTACCGAACTCGAAGGGTATAACGTTGACCCCAGCCAGAAGCGAGANCAATGGAAAGAAGCTGTTGAACAGGTAACAAATATGATGGTCATGGACCCCTATCCTGGGTACGAAGGNGACTTTTTCTCGATGCCGGCTCGGAATGTCATTCCTAAACCTAACCAGAAGCCACACCCNCCTTTATGGGTCGCCTGCTCAAATCGGGAAACCATTAAGATGGCTGCCCGACATGGCATCGGCGCCCTAACCTTCACATTTGTTGATGCTGACGAAGCCCGACCGTGGGTAGAAGATTATTATGAGACATTTAAAAACGAGTGTGTGCCCATCGGTCATGCTGTAAACCCAAATATTGCNTTCGTGATGGGATTCTCTCTGCACGAAAATGAGCAGATAGCCGTGGAGCGCGGCATCGATGGGCTGAGATTTTTCCAATATGCGCTCGGACACTATTACGTGGAAGGTAAACACCAACCTGGCCGGACCAATATATGGAACAACTACATGGAGGTACGTGATGGGATTGTCTCACCAGATCTGACGGGCGGAGGAGAAAAAGGCAATATTACAGCAAGTCGAGGCGCGATAGGCACCCCTGAACAAGTCAGATCCCACCTTCGAGCGTTTTCCGATATCGGTGTCGATCAGGCGATTTTTATCCAACAGGGTGGTAAAAATAAGCACTCAGATATTTGTGACTCTTTAGAACTATTTGCAAGCCAAGTAATGCCGGAATTCCACGCCGAGGAAACAGCGAGAGTAAAGGCTAAAGACAAAGAATTGGCTCCATATATTACAGAGGCATTCAACAGGAAAAAATGGCTGGCACCNCTATCCGACGAAGAGATTCCTATACTGCAACCGTACGGACGGACTGTCGCCGAAACGTAATCGAAATCACCCAATATGTTTCGAACGGCTCTGCCCTAGGCCAAGCGNCCTTCTACCGAAGCGACCTTAGTGATATTGTGCTGAGATGAAAANATTATCATCCCTCACANNCCTCTTAGTGTTAGTCGCCGCATGCAGTGGAGGCAATACTGAGGCAAATCCAAACACTTCTTCCGCGCAGCCAACTCAAGCTGCCGNCACAACAACTCANGCTNCNGCCACAACAACTCAAGCTGCCGCCACAACAACTCAAGCTGCCGCCACAACAACTCAAGCTGCCGCCACAACAACTCAAGCTGCCGCNACAGCAACTCAGACTACTGCTAGCAGCACATCGGCCACTCAACAAAATTCAAAACAAATGGTTCCAGCTGTTAAAGTACCCTCACTTATTTTCACAAGGACTGAGGGATTCGGCAGATTCACTAGTGCCGAAGAGACTGCTTTTGCGGCNGCCGTTAGTGAGCATTTTNATTCTGCCGACATAAGGATGGGCATCTCAGCCGCTATTTTTGACGGACAAAACCTCTGGTCCGGTACTGAGGGATTTGCTCGTGAAAACGTTCCAATGCAAGTAGAGACACCACTTAGTGTGATGAGTAGTTCTAAAACGTTTTTATCAGCCCTCATATTGCATCAAATTGATGAGGGTTTGTATGGTTTGAACGACCGCTTATCTGAATTACTTGCAGGACATTCTGGATACGAACGACTAAATCCAGCCATCATTTCTGACGCGACAGTCGAGGAACTCTTGCTGATGACAGCCGGCCACGCTGACAAAGATACTTCTGCCGGTGGGCGGAATCTCAACTACGTAGTGACTAAACCAAATTGGGTGCCGGCAGACACTCTAACGCTGACAACTGATTCGGCTCGGCCCCCTGGGGCATTTGAATACTCAAATACTAGTTCGTATTTGCTCGGACTGATTGCACAATACCAATCCCAGACTGAATTAAATGCACTCTACCAATCTGAACTCCTTGAGCGTCTATCGATACAGGCCGGGCTTCGACCGGTCATGGAAATACCTGACAACATGGCTCTTCCCCATGCCGACTTCACAAAGTATGGCGGATCTCCGGGATGGGGAGATCTTACTCAAATGNTCCCAATCGGCACTCCTCCCGGATACAAAATGGACTACTTCGAGCAGGATGGTCGGCTAGCTTGGTCCGCAGCAGGAATTATATCTACCCCGGAAAATATGGCTCGCTGGGCATATGAATTGATGAGTCCGAATGGAACGGCTCTGTCGGATGCCTCAAGAGANCTGCTCACAACCTCGTTCATCGACAAACCGATTACTCTAAGTGGCAATACTCAGAAATACGGGTTCCATATTGCTCAGCGTGAATACAAATTGGCCGACGGCANCATGTTTGTAACGCACGGACATCCAGGCGGTGGCGGTGGTTACGGATCTGTCCTTTACTACTCGCCAGTGCTGGACATCGCTGTTTCTGTAGTCGCCAACTCGGAGTTAGGGTACCAAAGAGGTCAGTGTGGAGATTTCAGAGCTGGGGATTACGGTAANCCTNTGGTTTGTGCAGCTAGAGGATTATTTGAGTCGGTAACGTCTAATAGATAAACNGATCGNCATATCACCTTGCTAGGGATTGTGGGGCATATGCGGCTACGATATGCTTCGATCAACACGGTTGTAAGAGTTTTAGAGAAGTAGCCTTAAACATGCAGCACACTATTGTTCGATTAAAAGACGGCTTGATACAAGGCTCAGTGGAGAAAGGTATCTCCGTCTTTAAGGGTGTCCCCTACGCCAAACCTCCGGTGGATGATTTAAGGTGGAAGCCGCCAGTCAAGATAGATCCCTGGACTGATACAGTTGATGCGACTGGCTATCCTGCCTCCGCTTGGCAACTAGGTACCGAATCAAAACTGTTCATTAATGAGATCATAGATCAGTCAGGCTTTGGTCTTATTAAACGTACATCAGCTAAATGGTTTTTAAATTTTGCGCGCCTTGTTCAGAGACAAAAACAATCTGAGGACTGTCTCTATCTCAATATCCGAGCCCCGGAATGTTCTCCAGGAGAGCGCTTACCTGTGATGGTCTGGATACACGGAGGAGATCACCAGGACGGATCAGGTAATGGGTTCCCCTACGAGACTGATTCTTTTTGTCATGAGGGAGTAATACTGGTCACAATCAATTACCGACTAGGTGTCTTCGGCTACCTATGCCATACAGACTTAAGTGCGGAATCTGAACATGGCGCCAGTGGCAACTACGGCACACTTGATCAAATTGCCGCACTGCAATGGATCCAAGACAACATAAGTGATTTCGGAGGAGATCCTAATCAGGTAACTATTTTTGGCGAATCTGCGGGAGGTGAATCTGTCGCCCATATGCTTACTTCACCCCTCGCCGAGGGACTTTTCGCACGAGCCATTATTCAGAGCGGGGCCAATTCCGGGCAAATGCAGCATCAAAAAGAATCTGCTTTGGGTCACGAATCTGGTGAATTTCAAGGAGAAAGATTTGCAGACAACTTCACTTCGGCACCAAATCAAATTGATGCCTTGAGACGTGTACCAGCTTCTGAAATTATGGCGCATATCAGATCTGAAGACGATTTCGAGTTACGAGGCTTCTTCCCGGTAATTGATGGGTATGTCTTGCCAATGAGCCCGTTTGAATCCTTCAGACAAGGAAAGCAAGCAGATGTTCCATTACTTGTAGGAAGTAATTCCGACGAAGCATCATTATTCGCTCCCCATATTCCAATCCCACTCATCGAGTATCGAGGACTTGAACCCTCTCCTGAAGAAATGGAAAAATTACTTTCAAATGAGTTTCTGGATGACGCCGACTTAATAAAGGAGCTCTATCCTGGTATCGAGGATTCTGACTATCTCTCCAAACAGGAAATGTTAGGAGACTCGTTATTTGGAGCGCCAGCATTCTACTATGCCCGACTGCATGCTCAGAAGAATCCCAATACATTTCTCTACTATTTCAACCAGCAACCACCTTCTAAAACACAAACAGCTGGGGCATACCATGCTGCCGAACTTGGGTATGTCTTCGATCTTCGTTCACCGATATTCCCTAAGTCGAAGGCGGGGAAACAATTGGCCAAAACCATCAACCTAACTTGGGCTGAATTTGCGAGAAGTGGCAGACCGAACAACACAACCCTGCCTACGTGGCCAGCTTTTATTGATGAATCCCCTCAATGGATGCTTTACGGCAACCTTGTTGAAGCTGCTCCCGTCTCGAAAGAATCTCAATATCGAGTGCTCAACCATCGCTTAGAGCGACAATTAGATGAAATTAAACTAAAACTAATTACGCAGTCTGTCTAAACCCGACCAATCCGTTCATTTAACCGTACGTTATCTCTTTTCCATCCAAATACTTATCATATTCAACAACAATTAGTAATGAAGAAGGAACAAATCATGCAAATTACGGGGTGCGAAATACTTCACTGCAATGCCGGCTGGCGGGATTTCAGTTTCCTCAAGCTACAGACAACTGACGGTATAACAGGTATCGCCGAGTTCAACGAATGTTACGGAAGTCCAGGACT
>PBOW01000053.1 GCA_002725365.1 Chloroflexota bacterium
ATTAGCTCACTACTTATTCCTGCCACCGAACCGTACAGGGATAAATGCGATGGCCCCGGTAATAACGGCTGCAGCGAGACCAGTAGCCACCGCCAGCCAGAGGTTGTCGATGAAGACAGCAGACACCAGGCCCACCAACCCACCAATAATCAACGCGAAGATTAGTTCACCCATGGGGTTCATACTAAACTCAGGGGTACTTGGGGGCGAGCAGCACACCCTGTCTCACCCACCATTAGCTGCTAGAACTAAATATAATTGCCGTTACGGTCTGTAAGGAGTGCCTCTCAATGCCTTCGTCCCCTGAAACAGAAGCCACCCGTGCAATAGAGGGCTACATGCAAGCGCTGAATAACCGAGATGATTCTCATTTACTTGATCTGCTGCACCTTCCCCACATTCGCATATCTGGAGCAGGCGTGAAAATATATACGAGTCGCAAGCAACTCGAAGACGAGTATCTGGCAGAATTCTATGAGCGTGCCGGGACAGAGTGGGACCACACCGATCTTGACTCGGTTGAGGTACTGCATATCTCCGAACAGAAGGTGCACCTATTTATTCAATGGACTAGACGTCGAAAAGATGAGACCGCAATCACGACACAACAGGCACTATGGGTCATGACAGAAATCGAAGGAATTTGGGGTGCTCAGGCCAGATCTAGCTTTGCGCCAGCATGAAATCGATGAAGCTCCGCTACTCATCAGAAACTAGAAAAACTTGACCATGCTCATTATCCTTCCCTGACAGGAAGAGTTTATGGAAACAGTTGGACCATTAGCGGGACTACGTGTCCTCGAAATCGGAGACTTTATATCGGTCGGCTATGCGGGCAAGTTACTCGCCGATCTTGGTGCCGATGTTATAAAAATTGAAGACCCTATCGATGGCGATTCTGTTCGTGGTCATGGACCATTTCCCGATGATATTGTGCACCTTGAAAAAAGTGGACTACATCTTTTCCTCAATACGAATAAGAAAAGTCTGGCACTTGACTATATGTCCGTCAAAGGGAGACAGATACTAGATAAGCTCATACCACACACAGACCTGATCATCAGCAATAATACTCATCAGGAGATACAAGATTACTCCCTCGACTATGCGTCACTGTCGCGAAACAACCCGCAACTGAGTGTCAGTTCTATCACCGTCTTTGGATACGACACGCCCTACAGGGACTGGCTTGGCACCGCGCTGACTGCTACAGCTGCTTCAGGAGCTCCAACGAAAATAGGACATCCCCAAAAAGCTCCCTTATGGCTCCCTTACTGCGCGGCAGACTTTCATGGTGGGGTGCACGGGGCTATCGCGGCTCTATTGGCATTGAGGATGGGGAAAATATCTGGTCAGGGCCATCATGCGTGGATCTCTACTGTCGAAGTCATCGCAAGTTACTTAAATGGCTCTGGCGTGCCGCACTTCGTCTTCAATGGTGGAGTAGCATCCCGTGATGGTACACACCGCAGTGGATTCTACCCGTGGCAGGTTGTACCGGCCGCTGACGGATACATGGAAGTAATCACTATGGTTGATGATCAGTGGAACCGATTTACCAAACTGATGGGAAATCCAGACTGGGCAAAAGACGAGCGTCTTCGGGACCGCTGGACATCGTTTGAATGGCATGAAGAGCTAGACGCATATTGGCACCCTTGGCTGAAAGAAAGAACGCGTGAAGAATTATTTGAAATTTTCTCGGAGCATAGAATCCCTTTCCAGCCGGTTAATCGCATCGATGAGGTAGTAGCGAGCGAGCACCTTGGAACGCGTGATTTCTGGCAGACGGTCGAGCACCCTGTGATGGGAACATACACAACACTCGGGGCGCCCTATAAATTCTCAGAAACACCATGGCACATATATCGACCAGCGCCTCTATTAGGGCAGCACAATCAAGAAATTCTTACGAATCTAGTGGGTCTATCTGAATACGAACAGCAGAGACTAAGAGACAGTGGAGCAATCGTATGAGCATAGAAACACTGGGGCCTCTTTCGGGGATTCGAGTACTCGATCATGGGCACGTGTGGGCCGGGCCTTTACTAGGAATGAGTTTTAGAGATATGGGGGCTGAGGTAATAAAAATTCAGTCGCCAAGCGGGAATTCTGGAGTCTCAATGGGCGGACGTGGAATGCCGGGAACCACTGCCGGTGGTGACGTCGAAGAACTCGATCCTATGGGATTCCATGCTTTCGACCGCGGCAAGAAAAGTCTGACGCTTAATCTCCAGTCGCCAGAGGGTGTCGAAATTTACAAGCGACTGGTCGCAAAAACAGATGTCATTGTTGAAAACTTTTCGGCTCGAGTCATGCCCGCGTTAGGTCTGGCATACGAGGTCTTATCCGAAATTAATCCTCGAATAATTCTTGCGTCGTTATCTGCTTCAGGTGCCACGGAAGGCCCATGGAGGGACCTTGTCACCTACGGGCCATCGCTGGCAGCGTTATACGGAATAAAAAGTGTGCTTGGCTACCATGACTGGGAACATCCTCAGGAAGACCAAGCTGATCTCGATCCTACGGCTGCAGGCCACGCATTTTTTGCGACTCTCGCGGCTCTCGAAGCTCGAGACAAAACGGGTAAAGGTCAGCATTTAGATATCGCACAAGGAGAGGCATCTATCCAAAGAATAGGTGAGCCCATTATGGACTATCTCCTTACAGGGCGAATCGCCGGTCCTCAGGGAAATCGTTATCCAGGGATGGCTCCGCACGGCTTTTATCGCTGTAGCGGAGAAGACAGTTGGATATCAATTTCTATCCGTGATGAAGATGAATGGACTCGATTAATTGAGTTTTGCGGAGACTTGGTACCGGCAATAAGGGACGAACGATTTTCCACCGTGAGTGACCGCCTTACCTTTCAGGATGAGTTGGATTCCATACTTGAGCGTTGGACAATCAATTATGAATCATGGGATCTCACACGACAACTGCAAAAAATTAGAATTCCAGCTTATCCGGTGATGGGGGCCATTGAACTAGCAGCTGACGAAAACTTTAACGCGCTCAATCAATCGAATCTTGTCATGCGCAATACGACATACTCAAAAGAGGCTATCTATCGCGGGGTGGTCTGGAAACTCGATGACGGCTGGGGTGAAATATCGGGTTCGCTCCCAAAAGCCGGTGCCGACAACAATGACATCTTGATTGACCTGCTGGGGTATGACGGAAATACTGTTAAGGACTTCGAGATGCGTGGTGTTATCTGATCCGCTCGAATGCGCTAAGCTAGTCGGGCGTGAGTAGGGGGTATGAATGTCAATCAATACGAATGGACTGTTGGAGGGTAAGGTAGCTGTAATCACAGGTGCCTCCCGTGGCATTGGTGAAGCCATTGCAATCCGTTACGCGATGGAAGGGGCGAAAGTCGTTGTATCGGCAAGAACAGTAGACGATGGTGACCATATCCTTCCGGGAAGCATGAATTCCGTTGTCCAACGGATCAATGACGCGGGCGGTGAAGCAGCAGCGATTAGATGTGACATGGCTTTAGCGGAAGATCGAATTGCCTTGATTGCAGAGACGGAAAAACTTTTTGGCGGAGTGGACATTCTGGTTAACAATGCCGCCGTAACCTATTTCATACCAATCGCAGACTTCCCGGACAAAAGGGAAAAACTCATGTTCGAGGTCCAAGTACATGGGCCAGTGCATCTCGCGCAACTAGCAATGGAAAACATGAGACAAAAAAAGAATGGTTGGATTCTTAACATATCATCACACGCTGCGTTGCATCCTGAGGTAGACGCAGCAGCGTCTGGGGGCACGGTATATGGGATGTGCAAGGCCGCACTAGAGCGTTTCTCCACGGGACTGGCCTCCGAGGTCAACGATCACAACATTCGTGTGAACGCGATTTCACCTGGATTGGTTGCGACGCCTGGGGTCGTTCATCATGGACTAGTAAATGACACCAATAAAGATAGTGTTGTTCCAGTGGAGAATATGGCGGAGGCATGCCTCAGACTCGTACACGATCATGGAGGCCCACTTTCAGGACGTATTACTTACGCGGACGTCATGCTGGAAGAATTCTCTTTAGCGCCCGCAGAATTGATTTAAATTATCGGGCTCAGCTGAGCCCGTAGATTATTATGAGGAAGTCTTAAATTAAGGAGACAAAAATGGAAGGCAATCCACTACACACACGGCTTTGCGAAGAATACGGTTGTGAAATACCGGTAGTCGCATTTGCTCATACAAAAGATGTTATTGCGGCAGTTTCGAATGCTGGTGGTATAGGTATCCTCGGGGCGACTGGTCTAAAACCAGATGAACTCCGATCAGATATTGCATGGATTAGGGACAAGATTGGTGACAAGCCGTTCGGCGTCGATCTTCTTGTGCCAGCCTCATTTGTTGAAGGTAATCGCGAAGATTTAGACGAAATGATCCCCGACGAGCATCGGGAATTTGTAACACACATTAAGTCGGTTTCAGGTGCTCCTGATTCACCACCACCGAGCGATATTGACCCGACTTACTCGGGTTATGAAAACCTGCTCGAGCGATCTAGACAACAGNTAGATGTCTTATTTGAGGAAAAAGTACCCATATTTGCCTCTGGTCTAGGAAGCCCGGCTTTCATCATTGAACGGGCTCATCAAGAGGGTATGAAAGTCTGGGGACTCGTCGGACTTCCTCGACAGGCCCGCAGACAGATCGAAGCCGGCGTGGATGTCGTGGTCGCCCAAGGTTATGACTCGGGCGGACACAGCGGAACCGTGGGNACATTCACTCTGGTACCGGAAGTCGTAAAAATGGCGGAAGGCACAGACACGTTAGTGCTCACNGCGGGTGGAGTATCTAGNGGTAAACATCTTGCGGCTTCCATTGCTATGGGTTCAGCCGGAGTCTGGACAGGCACTATCTGGNTAGCTACGCATGAATCAGAGACTGCCATGTTCCTAAAACAACGAATAATTGATTCGAAAGTAGAGGATGCAGTCCAGTCCAGGGCTATGTCTGGNAANCCAATCCGACAACTCAGATCACGNTGGTCAGATATCTGGAAAGAGGACGGAGCTCCTGATACGCTCCCNATGCCGCTTCAGGGTATGCTCGTGAATGATGTGCTCAGGGATATTAAGGAAGCCAATCTCGAAGATTGGATGACTACACCAGCTGGTCAAGCAATCGTNGGTATNGACGCGATTAAACCGGCCGCTGAGGTAGTGTATGACATGGCTGACGAGGCACTTGAACTCTTNGAGCGTGCTACTGAAACGTCGGCCACAGCTTAATTCCACGTCAGGTNTTTCCCATGACTGAAAAAACGGAGCAGGGACAACCAAGAGATTCGATGCAGATCACGCTCGANTCTGAACTTGTGGGCAGGCGGGCAGAGGCCGACGGTGGAACTCAAGTGGGTAACACTAATTTCGCGTCACGTGCAGCCTTTGAGGGTGTCCTAACCGGACGAAAAATAGTNCAGGGAGATCCNCCGTGGTACTGGTTAGAAATTGGTCAACTATCNGTCAANCCAGANGATTTCGAGGACGAGTTCGTNTGGTGTGAGGAATCCTACGTTTATTTCNTCGACTGAGTCTTTGGAGATATGAGGCACGCTATGCATATTCTTGTCGCCGCAAAGCAAGTATTGGATCCTGATGGAATTAACAGTTACGCACTTTGGGGCCGTCTAGAAGTCAGTGAGGATGGACGAGAATTCAATACCGGTGAGACAGTTCCTCGTATTATCAATGCCTATGACGAACAAGCGATGGAAGCCGCCCTGCAAATCGCCGAGACACGAGACGATGTCCGAATCACGGCGGTCACTGTCGGCTCAGATACAGCCCCTGATGTACTGAAACGATGCTATGCAATGGGTGCTGAAGATACCATCCATGTGCACGACGAAGAAAGCCGACCGGGTGATCCGTTCCGAGTTTCCCAGATACTTGCAAGTGTGGCGGAGGACCTCGGAGATGTNGACTTAATTTTATGCGGTCGGCAGGGGTCTGATTATGACCAAGGAGCTGTTCCCGCCATACTGTCAGAGGATCTCGGACTACCTTTCATTACCATGGCGGCTAAAGTGAAGTTAGATGAAGCAACAGGTTCACTGCATGTTGAGGTTGTNACTCCAGACGGACCGGAAACGTTAGAATGCGATTTGCCGGCAGTGGTTGCCGTCAGTAATGAAATTGGTCAGCCACGCTATCCGAGTAGCCGGCGAATGATTCAGGCCCGCCGCAACCCTCCTACCGTGTTTCAGGCGAGCGAACTATTACAGGAGCCAACGACAAGAAGGATGAGTATCAAACTCCTCACAGTCCCACTAGTGCAAGGCAACTGCGAGATAATTGAAGGCGGTGACCCGAAAGAGAAGGCATCACAGCTGCTCCAGATCCTTCGCGAGCGAGGTGTTATAAATGGCTGATCCTATTCTTGTGCTGGGGCATATTGACGAGACTTTAGAAATTGATATCGGCACCAAAGAAGCTCTCGGTTTTGCGCTCAATGTATCCAAACAAACGGGTAGCACTGTGGAATGCGGACTCATTGGTACGGATAACGCATCGGCCGTTGATGCCGTTACAGTACTCGGTGCTACTACGGTCTATACGGTCGAAGATTCTTCGCTCTCTCGTTTTTCTGGCGACAATGTAGTCTCAGCCGCATCCCACATAGTTTCTAACTCAGGGGCGGGCCTCGTGATACTTGGAAGACATCCGTCGACACTCGAATTCGTACCTCGATTGTCAAAACGCATCGGAGGTAGCTGTGTCATGAACGTTACAGGAATTGCAGTCAGAGATGCTCAATACACAGAAGTAGAGGCCGCTGTTTACGGTGGGGCAGCTAGAGCACTCTATCAGGTTGATTCGGGTCTACCGGCGGTCCTTGGCCTGAGACCTGCTGCTGCTGAAGCCCCAGAGCCTCTATCGGACAGTTCTTCTGACGTGGTACCACTCAGTCTCGAACCTACAACTGAGCGAGTGCGGGTTATCACTGCGCCAACCGCCGATAGAGGACCACGTTTGGAAGATGCAGAGATAGTCGTATCGGGCGGTCGAGGCTTACAAAATGCCGAGAATTTTGGTCTGGTACGGGAGTTGGCGAGTCTTCTTAACGGCCTACCTGGGGCTTCTCGTGCAATTGTCGATGAATACTGGGCCCCACCCACTGAGCAAATTGGATTAACAGGTACCACCGTTGCTCCCGCGTTGTATTTAGCAGCTGGTATTTCAGGAGCAAGTCAGCACATGGCGGGATGTTCTAATGCCCGTTTGATCGTAGCAATCAATTCCGACCCCGAAGCTCCTATATTCAAATATGCTGACGTAGGCATAGTGGATGATTGCCTCGCTGTTCTCCCTGAACTCATTCAGCTTCTGCGCTAGAATTCAGTGATCCGTAAACAGTAAACCTAAAAGGCGCTAATTTTCCGTGAGCTCTGATATCCAACTGGAATCCCCGAGACCATACCGGCCANCTGGCGGTTCNGTTATCGAGATGCATGCCCATAGCTCAGATAAGTCACTCGATAGTGGCGTGAGTGTGGAGAAACTCGTAGAACAAGCAGCTGCCAGAGGACTAGATGGCATCTGCCTGACTGAGCACAACGCACTATGGCCTGAAGAAGACACTCGGCGACTTAGCGAAATCTTTGAGATTAACGTGCTTCCTGCAATCGAGTTAGGAACCAATTTTGGTCATGTTCTTGCATATGGTTTCTCCCGATATCGACCTCAACTACTCATGATGGATCACCTCGTTAAGAGTGCCGAAGAAGAGGGTGTTGCATTAATCGTGGCACATCCGATGCGATCAACGGGCACCGCTCGCAGGCCGTCTAGTGAGGAAATAAAACGTTGGTTCGCTGGAATTGAAGCAGTCAATGGCGATCATTCAGACAGTGATGACGGCTACTACGTGAGACTGGCACAAGAATTAGGCGTAGTCGCGATTGGCGGTTCCGACGCCCATTCGGTTCAGGCGGTTGGACGGGCAGCAACCATATTCCCCACAGAAATCAAAACAATAAGCGATCTTGTTTTTGCACTGAAGCAAAGGACTGCATCGCCCTTAGATCTGCGGATCAGCTAATTTTCAGGTCTACCAAGCGTCGATGAACGGTCGTTTCTTACCTGATCTCACCGGCGGTGACTTCGCAGCCTTAAGCGTTCCGGCAATCCACGCCCTAGATTCAGACGGATCAATTGTGTCATCGAAACCAAAATTCATGCCGGTATTTAATGCTTTGCCACGCTCATACGCACGAGCCACCATCGCCTCATATTTTTCAAGCCGCTCTGTAGGGTCTTCAATCGAGGCAAGTTCATCACGATATCCTAGCTTGACCGACCCTTCCAAACCCATGCCACCAAATTCCCCAGTTGGCCACGACACAGTAAATTGAGGCTGTCGATAATTGCCGCCAGTCATAGCTATCGCACCGAGTCCATAGGCTTTCCGCAAAATAATTGACATGAAAGTTGTCTCAATATTTGCCCCATGTAGGAACAGACGGTTCGCGTGGCGCACCAGAGCTGTCTTTTCTACTTCTGGCCCGACCATGATTCCAGGAGTATCAACCAAAGTAAGTAACGGAAGATCAAATGCATCACAAAGCTGCATAAATCGAGCCGCCTTGTCAGCACCATCTGAGTCAATAGCACCCCCGAGATGGCCAGGATTGTTGGCGATAATCCCCAAACTTTTCCCTTCCACTCGTACCAAGGCCGTGACCATTCCAATCCCAAAGTCAGGACGTATCTCAAGAATCGAATCCACATCCGCAAGCGTATGAATTACGTCCCGAACGTTGTATACACGCAACCTGTTCTCCGGAACAATCTGTCGCATCTCTCGCTGATCAGGAGCCTCCCAGTTATCAATCGGTCCTTGAAAGTAAGACAGGTATTTCTTAGCTGCTGCGACAGCTTCTTCCTCATCCTTAACAGATATATCTACTACGCCGTTAGGTATTTGTATTTCCATTGGCCCTATATCCTCAGGGGCAAAAATGCCTAATCCGCCCCCTTCGATCATTGCTGGACCACCCATACCGATATTTGATCCTTCTGTGGCAATAATTACGTCACAACAGGCAAGCAATGAAGCATTCCCTGCAAAACAACGCCCAGTCGTGATCCCAACCATCGGGACAAGGCCACTCAAAGTGGAAAAAGAAGCAAAAGTAGAACTACCCCCAGCTGCGTGAAGACCATCATCGCCAGGGCGACCACCACCACCTTCGGCAAATAAGACAAGAGGTAGTCTAGAATTTCGAGCGACCTCAATCATACGGTCCGTTTTNTGNTGATTTCTATTCCCTTGTGTACCTGCNAGCACCATATAGTCATATGCGATGGTCGCGACCATACTTTCAGGATCGGAAAATAGATCTCCATTNACACTTCCGATACCGGTGATCATTCCGTCACGGGGAGTNTTTGCAATNAACTCGTCTAGGCTACGTCGTGAGAATTGGTTAGCGAGGACCAAAGGTCCGTACTCCAAAAACGTTCCCCTATCAAACAAATCTTCAACATTTTCCTGAACCGTCCTCAGTAGTCGAGCATGACGTTTGGATACTGCCTCTTCTCTGTTTGCATCCAGCGTCGCTGCTCGACGCGTCAAAATTTCTTCGAGATCCGGACGTATAAAATCCAGATCGATAGAACTCTCTCCTTCACTCAAAGCCCCAATAACCTCGTGCTCTTCGATATTCATCAGGGCATGATTCTCCCAAAGAGTATCTCCAGGACCCACATTTACAGCGCTTATCGAACCACTCATATGAGCTCGTATCTCATGTTGCATCTTCATCGATTCCATCACTGCGAGGAGTTGTCCAGTCTGCACTTCCTGGCCAACAGAGACCTCAACTGATACGACCGTACCTTGCAGAGGTGATTTTACCGATCCTGGAAGGTCAGCCTGCCCATTGCGATCTTCGGAACTTGACGTGTCCTGTCCTCGACTGGCTTGCATCCCATATTCCAACACAGCCAACGGGTCGTCAGAATCGATTGACGCTCCAGCTTGCTCACTTAGCTCGCCTCTCTGAAACGGAGTTGAGTTCGTAAGTTCTTGTGCTAGTTGGACGAGTTCGGCGGTCTCCAAATCCACAAAACGCGTATGTATCTCTCCGCTCAAAAATGAGGGATGGACCAATAGAGAACGCAAAAAGGAAATATTAGTATCGACACCTTTGACGTCGAATTCAGCGAGCGCAGTTTCGACTCGTTTCACAGTCGAATCGAAATCCTCTGAACTGGAGTATCCAATTACTTTCGCTAATAGTGAGTCGAAACTTGTGGTCGTCTGGTACCCGCTATAACCAAATGTATCAGTCCGTATTCCTCTACCTGATGGTGGGTTAAATACAGATAATGTTCCAGCAGAGGGAATTACACTGCCATTCTCATTGATCTTCTCCATGTTCACTCTCGCCTGTATGGCGTAACCTCTAGCCGGAACAATCTGTTCCTGCCGTAGCCCTAGTGAGTCGAGACTTGCACCTGAAGCAATCCGTAACTGAGTCTGTACTAGGTCAATTCCGGTGACTTCCTCTGTGACCGTATGCTCCACCTGTAATCTTGGATTTACCTCAATGAAAAAGAACTCTTCCGAATTTTCTTGGTTCATCGAAACTAGAAACTCGACTGTACCCAAATTTTCGTAACTTGTGGCCCTCCCAATTGTCACAGCTGCATCGAGTAATGCGTCACGAGAAGTCGTAGACAAAAAGGGTGCAGGAGCGATCTCAAGGATTTTTTGATGCCGCCTTTGCACCGAACAGTCTCGCTCCCAGAAATGAGATATCGACCCGGTTGAGTCTCCCGCTACCTGCACTTCGATATGACGTACATTGGGGATATATCTCTCTATATAGAGATCTCCATTTCCAAATGATGCTGCGGCTTCTGCCTGTGCCCCTCGAAAAGCCTGTTCAACATCACTGTCTCTATCAAGCATACGAACCCCGCGTCCGCCTCCACCGTGGACTGCTTTGAGGATTGCCGACTGGCCCTCGTCTAATGACCCGAGAAATTCAGTCGCCTCCGCCGCCGTTACCGGATGGTCTAGACCTGGCAAAACAGGTATTCCATGCTGAACCGCAAGCTTCCTTGCCAACACCTTGTCACCAAACATATCCAGCGAAGACGGCGCTGGACCTACAAATTTGATCCCAGCGGCTTCACACTTCGTGGCAAATTCAGAGTTCTCACTGAGGAACCCGTATCCCGGGTGGACTGCATCACATCCACTCTCCACACCAACTTGCACTATTTGATCTACGTCCAAATAAGGTAGAGCGCCCTGGCCCTCGAGTAGCACTGCTTCATCAGCCCTCTGCCAATGGATCGAATTAATGTCTGCTTCAGAATATATCGAGCAAGTATGCATCCCTAATTCCTTGGCAGCTCTGATAATACGGACAGCTATTTCACCACGGTTGGCTATTAGTAATTTCTGCACTTCAATATCCCCCATCAACAACGAATATATAAACTATGTTGCACCGATGCTGAACACTTATCTCACATAGTGGAGTCTTTAGCAAATCTTCTCGGAAACAGTTACACTCGCACGACAATAATCCAATAAGGTAATGGGAACACGGTGAGGTTGACGAA
>PBOW01000054.1 GCA_002725365.1 Chloroflexota bacterium
GTACCGCTGAATTTGGCGTGGCCTACTCTGATGGAGGGTACGACGAACACGGATATGTGATTGCATTCGGTCCGGTACCTAATCCTGAAATAGCCATAGCTGTGTATATCAAGCACGGGAATGGCGCATACCATGCGTCGCCCGTAGCGAGAGAAATTTTTGAGGCTTACTTTAGTGTTGTCGCGGAGCGCTAGTTGCTCGAAGGGGAAATAAGTGCTGATCGTCCGAATATTCAAAACTATTGTGCCCGATCCGATAATTTTTCTATCGGTATTGCTGATTACTGCTATCGGCATCTTGACGATTCAAGGCGCAAGCGGGGAGCACTTCAGCAATTTTTCCCAAGTGACAAGAAATCAGATACTCTTTGCGGTGCTTGGATCCCTTGTGATGGTCATAGTCAGCTACCTACCAGTCGATATATTGGAAGCCTTGACACCTCTGGTTTACATAGTGGGAATTGCACTTTTATTACTTGTACTCCTCCTTGGTGACGAATCATTCGGAGCACAAAGATGGTTGAGTCTGGGCCCAATTCGATTCCAACCAATGGAGATTACAAAAATTACCACGATACTAATGCTCGCATACATAGCGAGCAGGAATCTGCCGCATTTTGGACCATTACTTATTAACGCCATAGTCCTCGGAATTCCGACTATATTGATTCTCTTACAACCTGATTTAGGGTCAACACTAGTGATAGTTACTTCTTCTTTTTTAGTTGTTGTCGCTTGGGGTACCTCGGTAAAGATGCTCGCAGGGATTTTAGTAGGGGGAATTGGCTTGCTCCCGGTACTAGGTGCTTTGATTCCCGGCTATCAGCTCGAACGGATTGCAACCTTCATTGATCCGACAACGGATCCATTGGGAGCAGGCTATACAGCTAAACAACTAGATATTGCTTTAAGCAAAGCACAACTGTTTGGAGTAAGTTTCACATCCGAGGAATCCGCACTCGACGGAATTTCAGTCCGCAATTCAGATTTTATTTTCGCTCAACTTCTCGAATTTTCGAGTGTTGCAGTCGGACTAGTTGTCGTCCTGTTGTTTGCCTTGGTCATATGGCGAGCTATGCTCGTAAGACCTGAGCCTACCTCAGAGTTCCGAAAACTTGCGACTCTCGGTCTGATTAGCCTGATGACTATCCAAGTCGTTGTTCATATTGGAGTCAATGTCCGTTTCTTGCCCACGACCGGCATCACAATGCCTCTGATGTCAGCTGGNGGNTCATCCCTTATCTCCATGTTCATATTAATCGGCCTTCTACAGTCGATGATGTTGAATACTCGGTCGTCAGAATCNGTTAGCTAGTTGAGATTTATCNGANTGAGTACCAAGCCAGTGCCTGATCATTCTCCCTGCAATCGATGAGATCGGGGGTATACTCACCCNTCCAGCTCTCAANGAGGCAGATAATTCGGANCGTGANAACCAATATCCTTCTAGTAATTCAGTCTGNTCAATTGTAAGATCTTCATACTCTGAGACAGCACTATACCCAATCATCACCGACGAGGGATACGGCCACGACTGCGAACCAAAATATTGGATATCTGAGACATTGAGTCCGGATTCTTCTTGGATTTCACGAGTGATGGCCTGTTCAAGTGATTCACCNAATTCNAAAAAACCTGCAAAGCAAGAAAACATGTTGTTCTTGTGGCGCTTACCTCTNGCTAGAGCAACATGCTCTTTGCCGTCTGAAACGAGAACAATTACTGCGGGATCTATTCTGGGGTAGTGCTTAACTGAACAGTTAGCGGTTAAGCAGACAACAGCCATCCCACCGTCAGTCTCCTTCGTCGCTGAACCACATCGCCCGCAGAAGTTCACGTTCGCTCTCCATAGTACGATCCCNCGCGCCATATTGATCAGATCGACAAGCCAGTCAGAAAACTGTGAAATAATTTCCCGTGGGTTGACGGGTTCTCCCATGTCGAGTGGCTCTGATACACCTAGGCAATAGTAGTTATGGGACCCTTGGCTACCTAAAAATANCTCTATGTGTTTCTCCGGGAAATATAAACGTACCTCTTGTTTGGAGAAAAACAGATTTTCTGGATTTTCCTGCCTGTTCAANAATAAATCACCATGTGAATTCAGAACAAGGTACTTAGAATTATCCGCAACAGCACGAGCAGCTAGCCATTCACTGCTTTTACGTTCAGCAGCAAATCTCTCGAAAACAATAGACATCTTTTAGCAGGTATAACTAAGTTAAGGCTGGCTCTTCAGCGTTCTCCATATTTTCTTCGGAGGGTTGTTCGTCGACTGAAGTAGTCTGCATCACAATTCGCTCAAATTCGATGCTTTCACCNTTCATTACCATCTTCACGGTATCACCTTCATCAAAGTCACCGGATAGTATCTGATCAGACAATTTGTCCTCTACCTCATTTTGTATCAATCGCCTGAGTGGCCTNGCACCAAATACTGGATCCCAGCCTTTGTCACCGAGATGATCCAGTACGTCCGTGTCAACTTCGAGCCGCATGTGNTTCTGGCGCAGATTAGTACGCAGATCATTAAGATCGAGGTCGACAATTTGTCGGATATGTTCCGGGGACAGTGCGTGGAAAACTACTGATTGATCAATACGGTTAAGGAACTCTGGNCGGAAAACTCTCTTCTCTTCCTCTTCTACCTTATCTTTCATTCTCAGATACTGGTCCTCTGCNCCCTTCACTTCATCGAGGACGGTTTGGAAACCCACNCTAGAGTCTTTCCTAATCAAATCTGATCCTACGTTGGAAGTCATAATGATAATCGTATTTCTAAAATCTACCTTCCGGCCTTTTGCATCAGATAGGTGGCCATCATCAAATATTTGAAGGAGAGTGTTAAACACGTCGGGATGTGCCTTCTCTATCTCATCAAGGAGAATTAAACAGTAACTTTTTCGCCTGACAACGTCTGTTAATTGTCCGCCGTCATCGTANCCAACATACCCNGGCGGAGATCCAACAAGACGAGAGACTGTATGTTTCTCCATNAACTCAGACATGTCGATACGAACAATGTTGTCCTTTGATCCAAACATAAACTCACCNAGCATCTCAGCCAAATAAGTCTTACCCACACCAGTAGGTCCTAGGAACATAAAGACACCAATGGGTCGCTTTGGATCCTTCAGCCCTGCGCTTGCACGGCGGACTGCTCTTGTCACTGCATCTACGGCATCATCCTGGCCGATTACTTTTTCTTTTATGAAGTTATCCATCTGCAGCAACCGTTGCGACTCTTCNGCTGCGATCCTTGANAAAGGAACTCCGGTCCACTGAGATATTACGTCTCNAATATCATCTTCACCTACAGACGGNTTATCTTTTNACTGTTCGTCTGAAAATTCTTTTTCCAGACTCTCGAGCTCGATTTCTAATCTTTGTTCTCTCTGTCTCAGTTCGTTAGCTTGNTCATATTCTTGGTCAGTAGATGCCGNTTCTTTTTCNCGGCGTAACTCTTCTAAATTAGNCCGTACCTCACGAAGNGACGGAGGAACAGCGTACCTNCGGATTCTCACACGAGCNGAAGCTTCATCAATCAGATCGATTGCCTTATCCGGCAAAAACCTATCCGATACATAGCGAGTAGATAATTCCGCAGCAGCCCCCAGGGCATCATCGCTAATCGTCAATTTATGATGCTCTTCGTATGCGCCGCGAACGCCTTTGAGGATCTCAATAGTTTCGTCCACGGAGGGNTCTTCCACCCTAACTGGCTGGAATCGCCGTTCCAGTGCAGCGTCGCGCTCAATGTGNTTCCTATATTCATCCAGAGTTGTCGCACCAATAGCCTGTATCTCACCTCTAGCTAGCGCAGGCTTCAGAATATTTGCGGCGTCTACCGCACCTTCGGCAGCACCTGCGCCGACAAGCATGTGTAGCTCATCGATGAATAGCACACAATTAGAGGCTGATTTTATCTCCGCAATAACCTTCTTCAAACGTTCTTCAAACTCACCTCGATACTTCGTACCTGCAACCAGCAAACCGATATCGAGTGTGAGCATTCTCTTCCCAATAAGTGTGTCGGGGACNTCNCCAGAAATGATCCTNTGGGCAAGNCCTTCGGCTATGGCNGTTTTACCAACTCCAGGTTCGCCGATCAAAACTGGGTTGTTTTTTGTCCGCCTGGATAGGATTTGAACCACTCGTTCGATCTCACTTCCTCGACCCACTATTGGATCAAGTTGGCCTGAACGNGCCATTTCAGTTAAATCTACACCTAACTGATTCAGTAGAGGTGTCCGGTCTTTTCGTTGACCAGCTGCAGCTGGCTGTTTAGACGGCTCAGTCCCTGACTGCGACAGAACGCGCTGTGCTTCATTTCGAACTCGAGCAAGATTGACCCCGAGAGATTCAAGCACTCCCGCAGCGATTCCTTCGCCCTCCCGGACCAAACCTAAGAGAATATGCTCGGTTCCTATATATGAGTGATTCAATCTCCTTGCCTCGTCGACGGCAAGTTCAATTACTCGTTTGGCCCTTGGGGTTAGACCTATATCTTCAGAGGTGGCTCGGTCACCCGTGCCTATTATGAATTCGACAGATGATCTGACTTTTGACAGTTCGACTGACAAATTAGCCAAAATCTTAGCAGCCACTCCGTCACTTTCTCGCACCAATCCGAGAAGCAAGTGTTCGGTACCAATGTAATTATGGTTAAAACGCTGGGCCTCATCCTGAGCCAATGTGAGCACTCGTCGAGCGCGCTCGGTGAACTTATCGAAACGATCAGCCATAGTTCCGCATCCCCTCTGCCCTCACCTGATAACAGCCTACCATAGGCCACATGTTTGAAGCATCAAGATTGTATTTTTTTTCAGATNTGTACTGAAAATACGCTCAGTTCACCAGAGCTTGTAGTCTGACTGTTTTTTTACGTATTCTTGTCAGAGTCTGATTCGTCAGTCTCTCCCGAAGGTTCCTCGACTGGGTTATCAAGATCTTCTTGAATGTCGTCGGTTGATTCTACAATGCCCGCGTCTGACTTTATCTCTTCGGCATCTCGAGCTGCTGAACTTTGTTCCATTATTTCAGGCTCGACTGCAGATGCCTGCGCAAATGCTTGTTCCATAGCTGTCTGCTGGGGTGCCCTATCAGTCGCTGCTTCTCGCTCGATTCTAGCGCTGGCGGCACGAGACTCACGGGCCTCTTTATTAGCTGACGCTCTCTCTTCGACAACAGCATTCTCTGCTTTACGTTGTTCAAATCTTTGTTCCGCTACGGTAGCTTCCTCGCTTAACTCTTCACGGACTGAATCTGGGAAGCCGATCACTCGCCCAAGAGAATCAAACTGCCAGCCAAGAGCCAGAGCTTCATCTCTCGCGTCTCTCAGCGACAATCCCAACCGATGGCGATCTCGTTCAATCTTCTCAATCTTGACTGGTATTACATCGCCCTCATCTAGGATCTCTTTAGGACTCGAAATTCTGCGATCTACCATCGAGGACACATGAATTAANCCCTCTACAGGTCCTGGTAGACGAGCGAATGCACCGAAATTAACCAGTCGCGTAATTACACTTGGAACTACATCACCAATTTGGTATCGAGTGATGAGGTCATCCCACTGCTCCGGTGCAGCACGCCTGACGGACAAAGCAATCTTTTTCGTATCCTGATCGATACGAAGTATATAAACTTTTATTTCCTGACCTATAGTAAACATTTCCTCAGGATTCGCATTCCTGTCCCAAGAAATCTCAGACAAATGTGCAAGACCATCGGCGCCGCCGAGATCTACAAATATTCCAAAAGGGCGAATAGAAGTAATTATTCCAGTACGTATGTCACCAGGTTGTAGCTCATCCAGTAATTTCTCTTTTTGTTCTGCTCGCCATTCCTGATTAGCCGCGCGTTCTGAAAGAATTACGCGGTTTCGCTTTCTATTTATTTCTATAACTTTTAGNTTTAATGATTTGCCTACTTGACTCCCTAACGGTGCTACCCCGTCACTTCCNGGTTTTGCACCCACGACTTGCGACATCGGAATAAACGCATTAATTCCCTCAACATTAGCTAGGAGACCACCCTTATTGAAGCTGGTAATTTCTGCTTCAAACACTTCACCGTTGTCATGCCAGTCCTGTAGGATTTTCCAACCCTGTTCACCGCGTGCCTTATCCATGGATAAACCGACCTGGCCAGCAGCAGTTTCTGCTTGAACAACGGATACAGTTACTTCTTGACTAATCTCTAATTTACTGAGCGGATCTGATCCCAACAGTAACATCTCTGAGGTNGGCACAAATCCTTCTGATTTATGCCCAATGTCCACTAATATGCCTTCACGCTCTACGGCCATGACTGTGCCAGTCAGAGTTTCACCTCTCTTCAGAGGGCGAATCCCAGAAATGTCAACTGCAGCAAGCANTGACTCCATGTCTTCGAAATCGTCTTCGGTAGCAGATNTGTCTCCGGAAGCAGGATCAGCAGGGGGCGTANGGTCATTTGNTGGGGGCTTGTCTTGAGATTCCTCCGAAGAGATATTTCCNTCTGAGACGGCCTGTTCTTCTATTTGTTCTTCACTCAAACTTTGAGTTCCCCCTTTTTTATATAGAATTAATCCTAGNGTACCTCACTGAAGTATTTACTCAGTCCGAGACACAAACAAGGCCGCCAGCTGACGGCCTCAATAGGAATAAAGTCTGGCGATGGCCTATTTTCCGCACCCAGTCACCCAGGCAGTATCGTCAGCGCTGTAACGTTTCACTTCCGTGTTCGGAATGAGAACGGGTGGTTCCGTCACGCTCTAATCACCAGACCATTTATTCTATAGGTGTGATTAGATCTGCGCAACGTATCACCCCATACTCCGGAGTATCTAAATTAGTTAGAAACCGCCTCCATTGACCGCAATTCTTTGATTGGTCAAATAACGACCATCTTCTGAGACCAGATACGCCACAGCAGCAGCTATGTCCTCTGGCGTGCACACGAACCCGAACGGTGCGGTCGCGTCGCGCTCCCTCATATCATCTGAACCAGGTAACAGTGTGATTAGTTTTCGTCCCATATCTGTATCTACTAGGCCTGGAGCGACCACGTTAACTCTCATTCCATGTACTCTTTCTTCCTTCGCAAGCGTATAGGCCAAGGCCTCCATACCGGCCTTACCAATGCTGTAAAGTCCCATCCTTTCGGAGTACGAATCTGTAGCAACTGAGGAAATCATCACAATGTCACTCCTAGCTGCATCCCTCATATGTGGGACGAGCGCNTTACACATATGAATTGGTCCCCAGAGATTAGCGCCAATGAGCAAGTTGAACTGGTCGTATGTGGCCTCAGTAACCGTTGGCCGGTCGATCCCACTGGAGCCAATTCCTGCATTGTTTATCAAGATATCAANCTGACCAAAATCGGAAATCGCCTCGGCAACCATAGCCTCACAGGATTCTCTATCAGACACGTCGGCTTTGTAAGTCTTTGCAATAACCCCTAGGTCGGNTATCTCACGTGCAACCTCTTCCGCAGCTGATTGACTANTTGCATAATTCACCGCAACNTTCGCTCCCATCTCCGCCAGACGCAAACTAATTGCTCTACCAATACCTCGACTTCCACCTGTAACAAGGGCATTCCTACCTTCTAATCCAGACATATCCACTCCTAACTAAACGAACCAATGTCTCTAATTGTGGTCTCAGTCAATTCGGTCACCACCTTTGTCACCAGCTTGACACACTCAGTTATATCTCTCATATCAACGACTCCCTGATGACTGTGCAAATATCGGGTCGGAACCGCAATATTCACCACAGGCACCCCAGCGCGAGTACGCTGCACTGCTGAACCGTCTTGGCCATATCCACTTAGGACATTGAACTGAATCGGTATGCCCTCTCTTTCCGCGATCGATACCACAAAATCTCTAAAGCGAGTGTTCGGGAGCATGGAACTGTCGTGAAAAAAGATACTCGGCCCGGCACCTAGCTCCTCTTGTGCTTCGTCAAGCGTAATACCTGGATAGTCTGCGGCTACACCACTTTCAAGATTAATAGCAATATCNGCGTCAGCCACGAATCCTGCTGTTTGTGCTCCTCGCAGACCCACTTCCTCCTGTACAGTTGCTGCTCCAATTACAGAAACACCCAGCCGACGATCTTTCAGCTGCTTCAGTACTTCAATCATTATCGCAACACCGACTCTGTCGTCCCACGCTTTTCCTATTAGCCGATTCCCGCCTGCAAATTTGACGAACTTGGTATCTGGGTATACGGGGTCACCAGGTCTCACCCCTAACCGATTGATCGCNTCATCGGCTGATTCAGCACCTATATCAAGGAACATCTGTTCCATTTTGAATACCTGAGATCTTTCGTTTTGATCCATCACGTGAACCGTCTTAATCCCGGTTATCGCTGGTATGTCACCGCTTCGCGTACGAACCATCCAGCGTTGTCCTATAACTGCCTGTGCCAACCAACCACCCAGCGGNTGAAATTTNAGATAGCCNTCCGGAGTAATACGCTTTACNAGGAGCCCTAGCTCATCCATGTGAGCTGATAGCAATANCTTCATCTNACTTTGTGGCGCACTAAGAACCGAAATNGAAGANCCGAGTCCATCAGTGGTCTGAGAATCAACAAGNNCCGCTAATTCTCTTTCAACTATCTTCCGAACGGGATCTTCAAACCCACTCGGACCACCAACGTTTGACAATTCCTCAAGGAGAGGGATTAAATCAGATTTAGGCATAAAGCTACTCCTTCATACTCACCAAGCCGACCAACCGCCGTCAATCGGGAGGATTACCCCGTTAACGTAAGAAGACGCTGGAGACGCGAGAAATAATATCGATGAATCTAATTCACCTGACTCACCTATACGTCCCATCGGAGAGAATAGTCGCATTCGTTCCTCCATCTCAGCAGGAATCTCTCCTGTAGATGGATCAATTGTCATCTCCGTTTTAAAGTAAGCCGGTGCAACAGCATTAGTTGTAATGCCATATTGTGCCCACTCAACTGCCAGCTGCCTGACCATATTATCCAACCCACCCTTACTCGCTGAATAGCCAATATTCCTATGGACTGGATTACCATGTGACCCCATAATAGAGCTGATCATTATGATTCTCCCACCTGACCATGACACATCAGGAGCAGTCGCGCGTTCTATCATTTGTTGGCCTACGATTTGCGCTGCATAGAAGGCACCATTTAAATTCGTTNGAACAGCNGCCTCCCATTTGTCATCAGGATGAGTTTCAGCTCTCTTTAACGGGGCGATCCCTGCGGCNTACAGTAAAATGTCGATGCTACCTAACTGAGANTCTATGTCTNCAACGGCCCCCGCNAGTTCATTTCGATGAGTNACGTCTGCNGCAGNANNCGCCGTCCGGACACCTAATTCTGAACAGGACGCTCCAACTTCCNAGAGACGCTCTTTCCTACGNGCTANTAGACCAACATTAGCNCCAGCTGAAGCCAATGCAAGNGCAGCTTCCCGACCTAATCCACTNGAGGCACCTATCACNAGCGCGANTTTTCCGCTGAGCCCAAAGCGATCTGTTAGACCCTNCATCGCCAACCTATCCAAAGAATTATTCTTTAGCTATCTACGAAATACTCTTGACTCGGNTCTCAACTATATCTATATAGAGAGACCCAAAAACTTTGCCGCGTTCAANCCTAATAAATCAGCACGTTCCGAATCTGACAAATCNGCCATCGTTCTCTCGATGGCTGCGGCTGAATGAGGCCACGTACCCTCCTGNTGTGGATAATCATTGGCCCACATAAAGTTTCCTGTNAGATCGAAGTCCGAGGCAAGAGCCAATCCAGGCGGGTCTTCNCCAAAGCTTGCAAAAAAACTNTTTCTGTAGTGCTCGCTAGGAAGCATCGACAATTTTNGGAACGACCACATGTGATGCTTGTGATATGCCTCGTCCATCGCNGTCAATGCCCATGGTACCCATCCTATNCCGGCTTCTATAGTCGCAATTCGAAGCTTTGGGAATTTTTCTAGCACGCCAGAACTGCAGAAATTGGCGACCGGTTCTATTGATTGACTGAGGGAATGCACGGCGTAGTTTATGACCGCACCACCATTTCCGCGAGCTCCGCGTGGGTCTTTCCCTGTGGAAATATGCAATGTGATGGGGAGGTCAGCCTCTTGTATAGCGTTCCAAAGGTCATCGTAATGAGGCATATTGTAATTAAGCTCGCTTCCGTCACCATTACCCCATACAGGTCTATTCGGTAGCGTCAGGCATCGATGTCCCATCTTGGCAACACGCTTTACTTCAGCAATGGCACCCTCGAGATCATTCGGAGCGATTGCTGCCGCCGGGAGCATCCTCTCCCTATTAGCGCCATACGTCTCCATTGACCAATCGTTCCAGACCCGACACATCGCCTGTGAGAAAACAGCATCGGGTGTCGCCCATATTGACAGCCCTTTATTAGGGAAGATTAGCTCCAAATCGATTCCGTCACGGTCCATATCACGAAGGCGTTCATCCACGTCATATCCCGCTCCGTTCCGCTCCTCATCCTCACCCTCTAATTTCAGATCACGAATCTTGGTAGGCCTATGACCCTCAGTCACCTGCCACTTGACTCCATCTTTGTCGACTTCCTGTCGAGGAATACGATGTCGATATTCCTTCTCTATGCGTTTTGCCCATAAATCGGCTGGTTCCTGCGCATGGCAATCGGCGGAAACCATGTAGTACTTATTTGGGTCNTCTGGACGTGCCGTGCGCTGCCAGCCCTCTATCCCTGGCGTTTCGGTTCTCCAAGCGTTCGGATTTTTGTCAGCTATAACCATCTACATGTTCCCTTCAGCTACAGATTGATCCAGTCCTAAAAGACTGAATGGTTGCTCCCTTTCAAAGATGGCAGATTCGGCTGCCAATGTCCGTTCTGGAATAGGTATGACATCNGCNTATTCTGGCGCCAACCCCTCATTCGGCCACTTTCGTAGTCGCATCCCTGTGACTGATTCAGGGACTTGATGTTCTGTCTCTGCCTCGCCTCGACCGCTATGGAACCAGTCGCCTTCCATGCCCTCAGTGCCTACCAACCAAGTACCTAACCAAAGCATAGGTGAATCATCTTCATTTAAAGCAGGAGGCCAGATCACCGTTATGGATTTATTGTCTGTCATTAAGTATTCCCTGCTCGAAACGGTAACAAATTCATAGCAATTTGTCACAAACCGATCGATCATGAAAAGAGTACAATAAAAAAATGACGATGGATCCCGTAATAATTGCTGAATATGTTGGCATCGTTTCTTTTTCTTTTTCAGGAGTGGCCGTCGGTGTCCGAGCAAAAATGGACGTGTTTGGCCTACTNTTCTTNGGCTTTGTAACAGCTCTNGGTGGAGGTGTCACGCGAGACGTCATCTTGAATAAAACTCCAATGGTTTTCGTCGAAACCGAATATATAGTTCTGGCGCTAGGAGCAGCTATCGTAGCCATTGCGTTGCGACCGTTCGATTGGAATATGCCGGACATTTTTCTGAAAACACTAGACTCGGTGGGGACGGGTGCCTTTGCCGTGACCGGTGTTCTCATCGGCTCCTCTTCTGGATTGAATTGGATGGGAGTCCTTCTGCTAGGNATGATTACAGCAACTGGCGGAGGAATTGTTCGAGACATTCTGGCCTCGAGAATTCCNAGAGTTCTCAGTACCGAACTGAACGCGACTGGNGCACTNGTTGGTGGGTCCGCAACATATCTNCTACTCGAAGTGAATGAGGGGACGGCCACTATAGTTGGTGGATTTATAACCGCCCTCATTGTCGCAATAGGCCACATGGGTTGGTTCAGAGTGCCACGAGTTNAACAAGTTTCATCTGATTCATACTATCGAGAGGCATTCAGCAACATGGACACGAACGAAGATAGTTCGCAAAAAGACTAAATACACCGGCTCCTTAAAACGTATATGGCTGAGTTTGAGTACACTTTTGCCATAGCGAAAAGCCTATGTTCTAGGTACAAACTAAGGAATTCAACAGCAAATTGACACCGTTTCCCTATCTATAGCTCCGATTGGGATACGAGCAGAGACGTGAATGCGATGCAATATATGGTCAAACAAAAAATAAAATTAGCCCTGAGGGTGGCCTGTTAATGGAACTCTGGGTAGTGGTAACTATTATTGCTGCCACGGCGCAAACAATTCGAACAGCCATCCAACGCCAGATGAAGGGAGCACTTGGCGATTATGGTGCCTCGGCCATACGATTCATCTATGCCGTTCCTTTCTCGTTGATTTGGCTTTTATGTATCCTTTGGTACTTCGATCATTCATTGCCACAACTGACATTCCCATTCTTTTTATGGCTAGCGGTAGGCGGTTTATCGCAAATAATTTTCACGGTATTCCTCGTAAAACTTTTCAGCTATAAGAATTTTGTAGTGGGTGTGGCCTTCTCTAAAACGGAAGTGTTATTAGTAGCAATTCTTGAGGCACTGATACTGTCAATCGCAATTAACCTACAATTTGCTATAGCGATTGTTATTGGCACAATCTCGGTAGTAATGCTATCGCTGAAAGAAAATTTACTGTCGTTTCGTGAGATTAGGACCGGACTCCAATCTCAGTCGACAGGGATTGGATTACTGGCTGGCGTGGCCCTAGCACTTAGTGTCGTCGGATTTCGAGCAGCAATCGACACCCTCGCATCAGACGAACTAATGGTACGAGCAGCAACTGCAGGAGCACTCGGTGTGATAGGACAGGCCTTTGTAATGGTTGGATACCTCTTTATGTTTAGAAAACAAGAATTGATCGCTAGTCTTTCGGAATGG
>PBOW01000055.1 GCA_002725365.1 Chloroflexota bacterium
GCATTAGGACTCGATTGCGTAGAGATGGGAGTCGATGTAGTCGTTGAGGCACTCACCAAATATGTTGGCGGACATAGTGACTTAATGATGGGGGCGATCNTNGCGAACGGACCTTTCCTNGACAAGGTCAAATATGAAGCTTTTCAACTCGGCCAGTGCAGNGGNCCGGACGATATATATTTGGCTGCACGCGGNCTCCGNTCGCTCCATCTGCGCCTCGNTAGAAGTATGCAGTCATCATTACAAATTGCTGAATGGCTCTCCGAACAACCAGANGTCTNAACTGTTATCCATCCTGCGNGAAAAGACCACCCNGACCATATGATCTATCAACGAGATTTCAAGGGAGGAGCAGGACTGTTTTGCTTTGAGCTTAAAAATCAGCCNCAACANANTATNGACCGACTTATTNACTCTCTGNAATTATTTGGCATAGGTTCNTCCTGGGGAGGNTTCGAAAGCCTTATACAACAAGGACANATCNACGAGCATCGGAGCTTCGANTACCCGANTGGGCCGCTCATTCGNGTCGCNGTGGGTGCAGANAANCCTGACGACCTCATCAACGACCTCNANCNAGCATTNGANGCTATACGAGAATAGNCTGCTTANTGCACGCCNTCCTTCGTGAGCAGTGCTGGAAGTCCTTGCATACCGCGCAGGTAATTCATCTCACCTCTATGCCCATTGAAATGTCCCAAAAGNTGCAGAGATATCGAGTGAGAAACAGTCTCGTTGTGGTCACCAAATGGATTCTCTTCGGCGAGGTCTTCGTCTGAGATACCCTCAAGATAGTTCGACGTTGTCTCCCACACGAGCGACTGATATTCCCTAAATGCAGCGATGTCTTCTATTNGAATTTTCTGAGCTTCTTCATCTGTCTGCGGATTGCCAATGCCTTCGAGAGGCAGNCCTGTNCTGTTAGACCACTCTTCGTTCCAAATTGGATCTTCGTGACGGATGACACGATTAATTATTAGATCTTCTACTCGCACAGTGTGCCAAAGACACCAAGCTATTGAGTGGCTACCAAAGTCAGGAACAAAATGCAGTTGTTCGTCAGATGTTGTNGCAGCATCGGCCATAGCNCGATGAGCGAATTCGAGCATCCCTTTAATATTTTCTANTGCCTGTCCCATCAAAATACCCCCTAAGTAATTCATTTGAGTCTGGCCTANACCCTAATTCAAACCTGACAGATTTACCAGTCGGTATTGCTTNTCGAGTATTTACTTGAANTGTCTATCAATAAGGAATTACCATCCCAGTGAGCGAAGTGAGGATGATATGACNCAAGAGACACTAGCTAGAGGTATTCAAGCTGAATTACTCTTTGAAGCTATCAAACGCAACGGTTTTACTGACGTAGTCGCAGTGCCTGACACNCATGTCCGAAGCCTCATCACCCTGCTAACNACGACGGATGATGTCCGTTTTATACAGACTGCCACNGAAGACGAGGCTATAACGCTCGCGGCGGGGCTTATANTTGGCGGGAAAAAACCACTGATNCAAATACAACATGCCGGTCTCTATGCATGCGTTAATCATTTACGTGGAATTGGAATCGACGGTCGCTTCCCATTGGTATTTATGATTGGATTGCTCGGTCGAGATCCTCGAAAAAGCCCTACCGAGAACTTTGGATCGATGGTGAAGTACGCAGAACCACTTTTGGACGCCCTTGAAATTCCAAGATATCTTCTAGACAGCGCCGATGATATCGGGTTATTCGACGAAGCTTGCGAGGCGGCAGTCGAGANAAACGGACCGGTTGCTCTTCTTATCGGTGAAGCAACTTTGTAGAGGATAGTGGGTNAAAACATGAGTAATCGAATGACCGCGGACTCGGCGATAAACGTACTTTCTCGAAGGCGCGACGACCAAGTCGTCGTTTCGACAATGACGATTATGGCTCCATGGACTGCCAAGGGCGCCAACGAAAGGGATCTCCGATGTGTNGGGTTCATGGGTGGTTCATCAACGCTGGGCTTAGGTGTAGCACTTGCTAGGCCCGATACCNCTGTATGGATACTAGATGGGGATGGATCGCTAGCCATGCAGCTCGGATCGTTGCTCACNATATCAAATAGTGCACCTGAAAACTTCGTGCATATAGTCTTCAACAACGGTGTATACGACACGAGTGGTGCACAACCAACTCTCGCTGCAAAAAACATGTCGTTTGCGGATCTAGCCAAAAGCGCCGGCTATCCTCACACCTATACTTTTGATAATGCCGAGACATTCGATTCCGAATTCGATGACATCCTCAAACAGAATGGTCCGGTTCTCATCGAACTGATGACAGAACCAATCGGTAAAGGGTATGTTCCACCGAAGCATTCTGACGAGCCAGAAACACCAGCTCTAGCTAAAAATTGGCCGATAGTACAAGAATCATTATTAGCTGGAGAGTAACAAGTCAGATTGAGAGGCACATAAAATGGATACCAAGGAAACTATGCGCACGACTTTCGCGGCGCGGGAATTCACTAACGATCCGGTTCCTGATGATGTGATTTACACGATACTTGAGCACGCCAGATTTGCTCCGAGCGGTGGTAACCGACAAGGTTGGCATACGATTGTGATTCGAGATCAACTCATGAAAAATCAACTTGCCGAACTCGCAAGAACAGGCATGAAACGCTACACAGCACAGGTGAAAAACGGGGAGAATCCCTGGAATACGATCCAATCTACGTCACTGACTCAGGAACAAATAGACAGCACAGAAATTCCTGACGAGCGCCTCAAGGTCATCACTTCGTGCCCGGTTTTACTAGCTATTGCCGTGGACCTCGGTGTAGTAGCTTCCATGGACAAGGACCTAGAAAGAGTAGGTGTTATTAGCGGTGCTTCAATTTATCCGTTCGTTTGGAACATAATTCTGATGGCGCGTGAACTCGGATACGGTGGTGCCCTGACTACATTTGTAGCTGCAGAAGAGTCAAAGGCACAGAAACTCCTTCATCTTCCAGAGCATTACGCAGTTTCTGCGCTGGTGCCAATAGGCAAACCACCCAAACAACTCACGAAGCTTAGTCGCAAGCCAGTAGAGGAAATAGCTTCAAAGGAACGATTCGACGGTGAACACTTCTCAATTCCTAGTTAGTTTGAGAACAAGACCATGGCACCTTCGCCGATCTTATACGTGGAAGTCGCAGAACGTCCGTCGCTTGTCGTGAAGGTGACTGTGGCACCCTCGTTTCCACACCCATCTTCAAGACGAAAAAACCACTGACCCGAAGCGTCCGCCACTGCTGTAGTACAAATAACTCCATCCACTGACGCCGTTACCGTTACACCTGCCGACGCGTTATTACCCCAAGGTACAAATGGTGGAAGTCCAGCCTTTGATTCGTTTGATCCCATAGTCATCCCACCATTCGTGGCAGCCGTAGCAGTCGCAGCGGCTGTAGGTTCTTGCGTTGCGTCTGCAGCAGCAGTGGCTGTAGCGGTAGCTTCATCAAGTTGTTTCAGTTCGCCAGCGACCTTTAATATTTGTCCTACCCACAAAACATCACCAGAGACCTCAGGATTCAATGACCTCAATTGGTCGACAGTCAGTCCATATCGGGCGGCGATGGTGGTTAAATTGTCCCCTTCGATTACGGTATATTCCGAGATGTCGCCTTCAGGTGTCGCCACTGCTGTCGCGGCCGCAGTAGCTACCTCAGTGGCTGCCTGAGTCGCAGCCTGTGCTACCTGGGTCGCGGGTTCGGTGGCCGCAGTAGTCGCGGCAGTAGTTGCTACCGCAGCAGGTGATGCACTGTCCTTTACTTCTTCAGAATCACCGCCACAGGCGGCCAAGATGAGAATTCCGGGCAAAATCAACGACAGCAAACGATACATTATCAATTCCGTTTCTTCGCCCCGCCTACTNACATCATACNGCAATTATATTTTCNGTAACAAATANGTTTCNTGACTAGTTGCGATTTCTACGAGATTGAATTAGGTTTAGTTCTAGAAAATTGGGGGGTAGAAATGTCTGAAAGCACTAGCGATTCTTACAACATCGACGAGGTGAAGGCAAATTGGATTGGTAAAAAAACCGAAATAAGTACAGGTAGATANCCAGTTGANTACGACCCAATCAGACGGCACTGTCACATGGTGGAAGACACCAACCCNCTGTTTCTAGATCCTGATACCGCTGCCAAATCTCAGCATGGTGGAGTCATTGCTCCTCCTGTAATGGCCGGGTACTTCGCTGGAAATGGAGCTTGGCCACATAAGCCTGTCCGTGATGCANTGGCAGATGTTCCAACTCGGGGTGAAAGAAAAATCAATATGAATATTGATTGGGAATACCTAATTCCTGTAAGGATTGGTGACCGGCTAAGTTCTCAAAGGGAGCTAATTGATATTTTCGAAAAACCGATCAAGCTCGACCCAAAGGCAGTCTGGATCGTCACTGAAACTCGGATAACCAACCAAAATGATGAAATCGTTGCGATCGGCCGAAATACTTTACTGACCCACCGAACACCCGAAGACGTAAAGAATGATAATTAACAGTCCTGTACAAGCTTAGCAAATACGAATAGAATCATGGCAACATTGAGGAGAGCGATAATGACTACCGTGCAACAACAACTGTACTGGAACGACGTTAAAGAAGGGGATAATCTCCCAGAGTTTGAGCTTGACCTCACCTGGACAAAAATGGTTGAACAAGTGAGTGGCTCGCAAGATTTCTATGAGGTGCATCATGANCCTGGATTTGCTCGCGAAGCCGGTCACGAAGAGATTTTCTACAATACGGGTTTTACACAGGCAGCTCTCTGCCGACTACTGACCGACTGGATCGGTACCGAAGGCTGGGTACAAAAATTCAGCTTCCAGATGCGTCGGATGAATATCCCAGAGGACAAGGTGCACGTCCGAGGTGTTGTGACTTCTGTCAACGCCACAGAGGGTGACACCGGATCAGTCACNCTCGACCTCTGGCTGGAGAACGACCGAATAGGTATTACCACTCCAGCGGAGGCGACGGTACTCTTACCCGTTCGAAAATAATACACCCNGTCTATTCTGATGGGACGGCGACCCTTTTTGGAATCCATAGTGCTGTGACAACAGCGAATAGGGACACCACGGAAGAGACCCAAAAAACCATATCAATATTCCAGATATCAGCAATAAACCCAGCTGCAAATGGACCCACAAACATACCTAAAGCATATAGAGCCTGATATGCTCCCATCGACGTTGTTTTCGCACTCGGAGCCACAACAAGTACAGCGAGTGTCATAAGGATGAGCTGTGCCATCCCCCGACCAAAACCACCAGCAGCCTGACTTACCATCAGACTAATAGGGTCGCCCAAACTAGGTATACATACGACCGACAACACCACTACAAGAAGTCCACCCACTAAAGCAGATCTGTAACCAAATAATTTTATACACCAAGGTGTAACAAGATATCCGAATGATGAGAAAAGAAACATCGATGCTGCGATGAGTCCATTCTCAAATTCACTTGCTCCGACCGATACTGCGTAAATAGGTACGAAGGAAAAACTCACCGCGAAAGTCACAAAATGTATCAATATTCCTATGAGAGAAACTGTTAGCAAAAGACGATTTCTCATTACGAGTCGGAAATCAGATAATGAAAATTTATCCTCTTCAATTGGCTCTGGCTCTTGACCAGACATGAGTAGCGTCGTTCCGATAGTGGCCGCAATCACCCCCAAGATAAAAGTTGCTTGTCCACCGAGATGCTCTCCAACAACCCCACCGATAAGGGTAGCCAGAACAATTCCTGACGAATTAATAAGCATTACCCAGGACATCGACTGATTAGTGCGACTAGCCCCAAAATAGGAGATATAAAGCACGCTGATTGCGACCCA
>PBOW01000056.1 GCA_002725365.1 Chloroflexota bacterium
GTCTACGTCGGCGTTGGAATCCTCTCGGTAATCGAGGTCGAGCATAAGTTCGCCGTCGACCATTCCACAAGATATTGCGGCTACCTGAGCAGTAATAGGATTTATCGGGAATTCATTTCCAGCCTGCAGGCGTTCGACCGCCATCGAGAGCGCTACCCAGGCTCCAGTGATAGATGCAGTACGAGTGCCTCCATCCGCTTGCAGGACATCACAATCTAAGGTGATCGTCTCTTCTCCTACTTTCGCGAGATCGATAGATGTACGTAGTGAGCGTCCTATCAGTCTCTGAATCTCGGTCGCTCTTCCGTTCTGTCCCCGCTTGCTTCGAGTGTTAGTTGAGCGAGGAAGCATCGCATATTCCGCTGTGAGCCACCCACTATTGTCTCCACGCTTCCATCGTGGAACACCTTTCTCGACTGTGGCTGTACAAAGAACTTTGGTGTCGCCGAACTCAACTATTGCTGAACCTTCGGCGTGCTTATTGACATCAACGCTAATAGTGACGTTTCGTAGACTTTCATGAGAGCGGCTATTTGATCTATGAGCTTGCATTTCAACCCTTTGTCTCCGTTATTGGTGTGTATTGGAAAAGTAAGTGTACATTATGACCTAACAGATTCTATCTTGCGAGTGAGTTAGTTAGGGTGGTACAGATGTCAGGCTTCATTCTAAAAGAAAGCGCCGCTGGGGATACTGAGATTTCGTCGTACGAGTTTGAAGAGTTGCCTTTTGAAATCGGGCCTGGGCATTTCAAAGGACTCGGTGGGACGGTTATTGGCGAGGCGACTCGTTTAATGATGCTGAGAATTGAAGCACAGGCTGCTCTTCCCTTACACAGGGCAACGCCTGGTTTTGCCGTCATTCTTTCCGGAGTAGTACAAGTGAGTGGTAATCATGGTGATTCGGTGGAAATGCGGGCTGGCGATCTCATGCGCATTGAAACGAAGGCTAGGGGACCTTGGCGTATGTCGAATTCGTCAGATAGTGATGTATTTATTGCACTCGTAGTAATGCCAACTCTCGGAGTCGACCCATCAAATGCTTAGATAGAGGTTTCCCATCTGAAAGTTTAGTCAGATATACTGTGTGTTACCCAATTAGTTTTACTGCAAGGAGAACGTCATGGTTACCCGTGACTTATTATCTATTTCAGATCTGAATGAAAATGAACTAAATCAACTGTTGCTGTCGGCCGATGTCCTGAAAACTCGTGGTACTGATAGGAGTATGGACGGTAGGGTTCTCACAACAATATTTGAGAAACCATCTCTTCGTACCAAAGCGTCACTCGAACTGGCTGCCAAGCTCCTTGGGGGCCATGTGCTGAGTTTTGGCGCTCATGAGGTCCAGATTGGCGAAAGAGAACCTATAGAGGACGTTGCACGAGTGATTTCGAGGATGAGCGATGTAGTGGCGATGAGAGTATTTCAACACGAGACACTCGTTAGCGCTTCCCGTGCTAGCGATGTTCCAATCCTGAACGCGCTTTCCGATTTTGAGCATCCTTGTCAGGCACTGGCTGACCTTCTGACGCTTCGAGAACGCTTTGGCGAATTGGCTGGCCTTCGTGTCGCTTTTATTGGCGACGGGTTTAATGTTGCCTGCTCTTTAGCTTTTGCAGCAGTAAAAAGTGGAATTCACCTGACTATTGCCTCACCTGAAGGATATTCCATTCCAGGCGATATCATCACCAAAATAAATAATACGTCCGGGCCAGGAAACCTGACACTGGTGTCTGATCCTCGTGAAGCTGTGAGTGGAGCGGCGGCCGTATATACAGATGTATGGGCATCGATGGGACAAGAATCTGAGTCAGTTACGAGAAAAGAAGCTTTTGCCGCATACCAGGTGAATTCTGAGCTTTTGGACTTTGCCCCTTCTGATGTAGTCGTAATGCATGATCTTCCAGCTCACAGAGGAGAGGAAATTACCGCTGAAGTATTTGAAAAAAACCAGAATATGATTTTCGATCAAGCTGAGAATAGACTTTATACGGCGCAAGCTGCCCTCAAGTACACCCTGGGTCTCGATCAATAACTAAGTGAACTGGTTTAGGATTGTATGGCACGACTGACGAGAATCATCTTTGTGTGACTTCGTCGAAAATTGAACTAGGACGAATAAGATGACTGATTTCCGGGACGAAATTTTAGATATCGTTTCAAGTTTTGGGATTTCTGCGGCTGTGGACATTGTCCTAGTGGCAGGAGCTTTATACTGGATTTTGTTGTTGCTTCGCGGCACAACGGCGATGTCAATTTTGCGAGGCGCAGCAGTTCTATTGGTCGTCGCGTTCCTATTTGCAAGGATTTTTGACCTAGTCGTGCTGAATTGGCTACTTCGAAACTCAGTAACCGGTATCGTGTTGGCGGTAGTTATCATTTTTCAATCAGACATACGACGGGCTCTAGAGAGACTTGGCCGCACGGGTGTTTGGGGATTGGCAGGTCATCGTGAATTTGAGCCGCATGTACTCGAGTTAATCATTCGTACAGTAATGAAGCTCGCGAGATCGGGTACGGGTGGATTAATCGTACTTGAAAGAGATACGGGTCTTGATGATGTGATTGAGGTAGGTATTTCGGTTAATGCACCGGCTACTGGGGAATTATTAGAGACACTCTTCTATCCGGGAGCTCCTATGCATGATGGTGCGGTAGTGATTAGGGGCGGCAGGATATTGGCGGCAGGCTGCACTCTCCCACTTTCGAGTCGAGTTATGGCGAGTCGTTTTGGTACTCGGCACCGTGCAGGACTAGGACTCACGGAGAGTACGGATGCAGTGGTGCTAGTTATATCCGAAGAGCGTGGTGAAATATCTTTGGCCGCCAATGGTCGTCTTGTGAGCCCAGTAAATGAAAGACAGTTACGGATACAACTGGAGACATTGTTTGAAGTTGATCTGGATCGAGGCACGACTTCTGAGGAACGAACGATTAAATCAGATTTGAATGAGGCACTTTAATGAGAGACCGATTTGATCTTGATCAGGAAATTAATCGCGACGAAGCATTGGAATTAGCCAGAAGATTTTGGAACCGGTTATACAATGCTGGGAAATCATCTCCAGGCCTGTTGATAATTTCAATATTGCTGAGCTTGTCACTCTGGGTATTTGTTACTGATACGGAGAATGCCCGTGAAATTGATAGTGTTCCTGGATTTGTGCCGGTCGTTCCTGTAAGTATCGCCTCAAACCTTGCAATAGCCAATGTCCCGCCGACACTGAAAATTTTTGTGGCAGCGACTCCGGATCGATGGGACACTCTCACCTCAGCTGATTTCCAAGCAAGAGTGAATCTTAACGACTATCCCGAAGGTGAACACCTGATCGATATTGCACCGCACATCGAATTTGCAGACAAAAGATCAGTCCGTCTGGTGGAAGTTACCCCATCACAGGTAACCATAATTTTGGAGCCGCGAATTACGAAAACTTTCCGCACTGAATATCAACTGTACGGATCACTCGCATCTGGTTTGCAAGTGGGCCAAGTTCAATTTGCTCAACAAGATACGACGGTGACCGGTCCTAAATCCCTTGTGGAAAAAGTTGATTCGGTGGCGATGAATTTAGACTTAAATGATCTTGCAGGTACCTCGAAGAGCACACTTGCCCTTTATGCATATGACGCCTCAGGTGGAGAAATAGGTGGTGTCCGACTGAATCCTTCGTCGATGGACGTCGATATCGAGATACTGGAGACACAAACCGTGAAGAAGGTCCCGATAGTTATATCGACGAGTGGAAACCCTGCGCCAGGATTTAGTATTNCGGGTCTGCAGATTTTCCCTGACAGCGTCGAGATTTCTGGTGAGAGAGTTGTAATTGAGGGTATAGAGAGCATCTATACGAATGAAATTCAATTAGATAGCATCAGCNAGAACATTTCCCGGAAGATCGGTCTGCAGGTNCCGACGGGGGTGGGAGTACCTGGCAATCAATTTGCGGATGTAGAGATATCAGTGGTTTCGATCGAAGGCCAAATTGAAGTAACATTCCCAGTTTCAATTGAAGGACTTGCGCCTGAATTCAGGCCAATAGAAACTCCAGTTCTCACAGTCAAGTTTTCTGGGCCAGTGAATCTACTGAAGGAGATCTGGACTGTTGGTGTGGTGGCGAAAATAGAACTAACTGATTTGGGTGTTGGAGTTCATACGGTGCCACTTTTTTTCGATGTTCCTGAGGGAATCAAGGTTCTGACTGAACCTCCAACTAGTCTGGATGTTGAACTAATTGCTACAGAGTGAGATTGGCTTCAAATAATATGCGCGATTTAGACCTTTCCTCAGATGATCAGTATCCGCTGGTGGCCATTGTNGGNAGACCAAATGTCGGTAAATCGGCTCTTTTCAATCGTCTCACCAAATCGAACACGTCTCTTGTAGAGGATCTTGCCGGTACTACTCGTGACAGAATTTACCGAGCACTCGAATGGAGGGGTCGCATACTGCGTCTGGTTGATACTGGAGGAATATCAACGAGACTGTCGGAGAGAGATCCGTTCGCAGGTCTGATTTCGGATGCGGTTACCGGAGTAATTGATCAGGCACTGGTGGTGTTATTCGTAGTAGATGCGAGTACCGGATTAAATCCAGCAGATAGCCAGATAGCCGAAAGACTCAGGCACCGTAAGGAATCGGTGATTTTGGTCATGAATAAGTCCGAAAAAAAATCATCGGAATACATGGAGGGTGAATTTTTTTCACTTGGCTTAGGCTCACCAATAAAGATTTCCGCNCTTCATGGAAAGGGAGGTGGTGATCTCCTAGATCAAGTCTTGGAGATGATTCCACTGAATGGTGAGCCAGAAGGCGTTGAACAAAATTCTNTTCCCGACGAATCACTGGTGAGACTNGCNATTGTCGGCAGACCAAATGTGGGTAAGTCGTCCCTCACTAATGCGATAGTTGGCGAGGATAGAGTCATNGTATCTTCCATCCCAGGAACCACTAGNGATGCTATTGATACTCGTTTTGATTTTGATGGACATNGGATGCTTATTGTGGACACTGCAGGAATTCGTCGGCGNGGTCGAGTGGAGCGAGGAGTGGAACGACATTCGGTTCANCGAGCTGAAGCATCTATGGATCGAGCAGATGTCGTNGTTCTCCTTCTNANCTANGAGGAAATTTTGACGGCTCAGGATACTCANATCGCGGGGTATGCGAATGAAAATTTCAAAGGCATGATNATAGCGGTCAATAAATGGGATTTAGCTACNGATAGGTCCAATCGAGCAGAANTAGTCCGNTCNTTGGATCNCCGGTATCGGTTTCTGCCGTGGGCNCCCGTAATGTTCGTATCNGCACAAACTGGTGANGGAATACAGGACCTGTTACAACTTGCGGTGAATGCCGCAAGGCTTCGTCGGAAACGTATTGGCACAGGGGAAATTAATCGAGTGATCCGGGGGGCGATTGCTACACACGCACCGCCCATGACAGGAACAAAGAGGCTTAAAGTTATGTATGTGACTCAGGCAGAGATATCGCCACCCACATTCGTTTTTTTTGTGAACGATCCAGATTTGGTACATTTCTCTTACAAAAGATTTCTTGAAAATCAAATCAGAGAAAATTTTGATTACACTGGTACAGCAATTCGCCTAATATTTCGGAGGCGTTCTGCGGACCGCTTTGACGAGGAATCTGAAATATGAGTGATCTAGATACGGTTTTAATCTCGTTTATGTTCCTTGGTGTGGGATATATCCTTGGGTCGATTCCTGTGGGCATTCTTGTGGGCAGGCTCAAGGGACTGGGTGATGTCAGAGATTATGGGTCTGGATCAACGGGCGCAACCAATATTTTGCGGACTCTTGGTATCAGATGGGCCGTCTTTGTCGGGATTTCCGATCTTTGCAAGGGCGCATTGCCAACACTTCTAGCAGTACAGTTATCAGCCCCGGATTTGGCCGTTGCTTTGACTGGCTCCGGTGCGGTGATAGGGCATATATGGCCAGTATTTACTAGCTTTAGAGGCGGAAAAGGAGTAGCGACGGCCTTTGGTATTTTTGTGGCCTTATTCCCCCCCGTAGCATTGCTCGTTCTTTTTTGTTCATTTCTTCTACTCGCAGTATTTCGGTACGTTTCCTTGATGTCGATGGTTGGCACTATTGCGGGTGCGGGTTATGTAGCTCTCGTGGCACTACTAAATGGCTTGGATGTTGGTTCTGTTGTAAGGGACCCCTATCATGATTCTTATATTCTTCTAGCTGGTGTTTTGTTCCTCCTGATCGAGTACAAACATTTTCCGAATCTAATGCGACTTATATCTGGGGCAGAGCCAAAA
>PBOW01000057.1 GCA_002725365.1 Chloroflexota bacterium
AGGATTCCCCCACTGGCTTATCGGCACAACTGGCTTTCCGTCGATTTCAGTCGGGAAACCAGTGACAGAAGTGATTCCTGTAAATTCTGAGGCGTCATGATCTCGCACAACTTCCATCATTTCGCCGACTAGGGCCTGGCTACCCAGCGGTTCTTCGAGCTGCTCTCTGACTTCTTTATCAGGGAAGTCCGGCGGCGGCGCAGTCTGAACAAAAGAACCCGAACACCTTGTGTCGTCTGTATTGTCCCCAAATAACTGAAATGTCCGATTATCTCCGTCGAGTTTGACGACAACTTTTTCGTCACTGTAAACGGGTTTTCGGAATTTCATTTCAACGTAACCCGATTCCAACCACCCAATACCTTGGTCGATTAGTCCTGCGCAGACGTGCTCGTATAGAGCAATTCCAGGAACAAATCCGCCTTGGAATCCCAGTGACTTAGCTTTTTCATCATCATGTATGCCGTTAGGACTGATGTTACGTGGGGTTGTTTCCCACTGTGTTGTTTTGATGTCTATTAGATTCATGACAACAGCTTAGTGCAACGGCACTTAGAAATGAACAAATATGTTTAAATGTGGATTCATAGAATAATTTACAAGGAGGTTTACAGTGCGACTAGGTCTATTTATTGGTGCTGTCCCAACGGGTCTTACCTTGGCCGAGCAAGTGACGCAAATCATCGAGGCTGAAAGGTCGGGGCTTGATAGCTTTTGGTTAGCTCAAACGGGTGAAACTGACGTACTCACGACTATAGCTCTGGCCGGAGGAGAAACGGACAGAATTGAGTTAGGTACCGGTGTCATTCCAACCTATACCCGTCATCCAAATGTTTTGGCACAACAGGCTGTGACGGTAAATTCAGCTGTTGGTGGTAGGTTACTCCTCGGTATTGGTCCGTCACACAAGCCAAATACGGAAGGCCTTGGACTCCGGTACGAAAGGCCAGCTCAACATATTCGTGAGTACGTCCAAATCCTTCGGTCACTCACCGTTGAGGGTGAAGTGGATTTTCGAGGCGAATACTACACGGGCCTAACTACTAGGTTTAACCTTGAAGGCTCTACCCCCTTTCCGATTCTTGTGTCTGCACTTGCTCCACGAATGCTCCAAATCGCTGGTGAGCTTGCTGACGGTACCGTTACTTGGATGGCCGGCGTTACAGCCCTGCGTAATTATCTAATTCCGGAGATTCGTCGGGCCGCATCCGAAGCTGGGAGGGGCGATCCAAGAGTGGTGGTAGGAGTTCCGGTAGCGGTAGTTGATGACCAAGAAGAGGGTCGTTCGGTTGCGAGTGAAGTATTCAGTGTTTACGGGAAGCTTGACAATTATCGGCGGATATTGGATCGGGGTGAGGTCGAAGGTCCCGCATCAGTTGCGATTACGGGGGACGAAAATTCAGTGGCGAGTCAGATCGAGGAATATGCTTCTATTGGTGTGACAGATTTAGTCGCTATGCCTTACCCAGTCGGCGCAAATAAAGAAAATTCTTTAAGTCGCACAAGGGATTTGCTAGTCAATATTGCCTCTGCCTAGCCAATATTGCACGCATTATCTAAATAGATTCCTTTAAGGTTTTGGCTAGAGTTTTTGTGAAGCCCACGGTGGCAGCGATGTCATCGAGATCTGCCTCACGAATCGCTTTAACGCTGCCAAATTTTTGTAGGAGAGCCTTTTTCTTTTTTGGCCCGACTCCGGGAACTGAATCGAGTGCTGATTTGATGGAGTTTTTTCTCCTTAATTTTCGGTGGTAAGTAATCGCAAATCTGTGAGCTTCATCTCGAATACGTTGAACCAAGTAAAGAGCCTCTGAATCCCTTGGAAGTATTATTGGTTCAGTGAAGTCTTTAACAAATAACTCCTCTTCCCGTTTTGCTAGGCCGCATAGTGGGATGTCAGGTTGTCCCATATCCCGTAGGACGTCTATAGCTACTGAGAGCTGCCCCTTGCCACCATCAATGATTACAAGATCAGGTATCTCGTCCCAGGCAGAACCTGAGTCGGAATTCGGATTAGCACTCTGATCTTGTCCGAGACCTTTTTTCAGATGCCTAAAACGTCGGTTAAGTACTTCTCTCATCGAGGCAAAGTCGTCCTGTCCTATAACCGTTTTGATTTTGAACCTTCGATATTCGGATGTGCGNGGTTCACCATCNTTGAAAACCACCATNGANGCGACAGTATCGGNACCCTGATTTGTAGAAATGTCATAGCATTCGATACGCNTAGGGATGTCCGTCAGACCCANTTCATCNTGTANCANGGAAAGTGCGGATGTAGTTTTATCTTGGTTTACGATCCACCGTGCATGATGCATTTTNAGAGCTTCAGANGCGTTTTTTATGGTGGTATCNATGAGCGCACGTTTTTCCCCTCGCTGAGGAACCTGGATACGGACGCGAGCGCCTCTCTGCTCGGTAAGCATTTCNTCCAGTTGTGTGTGCTGGTCACTTGAATGGCTGGTGAGNACCAATTTNGGAATATAAGTTGCTGACTCATAGTACTGACTGAGAAATGCCTGCATGATTTCTCCATCATTGCTGTCAGAGATGCCTTCAACAATGAATGAGTCGGTATCCGCGACCACTGTACCCCGAACAAAAAATGCCTGTATACAGGCTTCGCTAGATTCTTTGACCATCGCAAATACATCAGCATCCATAGGCTGAGCCGTTGCCATCTGTTGGAGTTCAGTAACTTTTCCAATTGCCAGTATTTGATCTCGGAAATTTGCAGCTCGTTCATATTCCTGATTTGTCGATGCCACGGTCATTTCATCTTCAAGATGTCGCTTAACCTCATCTGACTTTCCATCTAGGAAGAGGATGGTGTTGTCAATAACACCTCGGTATTCATCTTCTGTGCAGTATGCGGTNCAGGGGGCNAGACATCTTTTGATGAAGTAGTCCAGACAGGGACGTGCGTCGGTGCCCNTAATTTCTTTACTACATGAGCGCCAGGGGAATAAACGGTTGGTTATATCTAGGGCATGTCTTACGGATCCAGCGGAGGCATATGGTCCGAAATATCGGGCGCCGTCGTCATCGACCTTACGGGCAATTTGTACCCGTGGCCAGGCGGATTTCACATCAATTTTTAGATATGGATAGTGCTTGTCGTCTTTGAGTCTGACGTTATAGCGTGGTTGATGTCTCTTGACTAGCGTGGCTTCCAAATGCAACGCTTCAGCCTCAGTTTTTGTGACGACGTGTTCCAAACGCTGGATTTCCGCTGCTAATGCTCGAACCTTTGGCTCCATGGAGCGGCCAGAGCCGAAATATGACCGAACTCGGGTGCGGAGCTTGAGTGCCTTGCCAATATAAATAATGTCCTCGTTGGCATCACGCATGAGATAAACCCCAGGTGATTCGGGTAAGGCGCGGACCTGATGCATCATTCGTTGTTTACTAGGCATATTAGAATTTTAGGGGTCTACGGGAGGATGGTGACAAAATGAAGGTAGGATTTATCGGCCTTGGAAATATGGGGTCACATATGGCCCGCCATATAATTCAGGCCGGTTACGAGGTAATGGTGCATGATCTGTCGGAAACTGCGGCTGAATCGCATTTGGAGCTAGGCGCTGATTGGGGGGGTACACCCGCAGAGGTTGCCAGGTTCGCTGATGTAGTATTCACATCCTTACCAGGGCCAAAGGAAGTGGAAGTGGTGGCTCTAGGTGATTCGGGAATAGTTGAAGGCGCTCATGATGATCTCATCTACGTCGATCTATCGACGAATTCCCCAGTGACAGTAAAGAAAATCCACCAACGATTTACCGATCTCCAAGTAGACATGCTGGACGCGCCTGTCAGTGGAGGAATTCCAGGCGCAGAAGACGGATCTCTAGCAGTGTTAATAGGCGGTGATGAATCAATATTCATGAAGATCCGAGACTTGATGAGCACGTTTGGAGATCCAGATCGATTACTTTATATCGGACCCTCGGGCTCGGGTAATATCGCAAAACTTTCGCATAATCTTGTTTCCATCACGAGTGGAATGGTGCTCGCTGAAGCAATGAGTCTTGGTGTAAAAGCAGGAGTAGACCCAGCGACTCTGATGAAAGCCATACAAGGTGGGGCATTTGGCAGGGGAGGCTCAATTCATAATGGCGTTCCAAATATCGTGCTACCGGGTAAGTTTGAGGAGGCTCAATTTGCACTTGAACTTGCTCGCAAGGACCTTCGACTTGCACTCGACTTAGCTAGAGAAGTTGACGTTCCCGCGAAATTTTGTGCGGCAGCAGAACAGGAAGCCACTGAGGGGATTAATCACGGATTTGGGCAATTAGATCAGACCGCATCTTTCCTTATTCAGGAGAAACGAGCCGGAGTTAGTGTCAGAGGGCAGTGAACTTTTCTGACATAATGCTCGTAGGCGCCGGATCAAAATTCGCGCCAGAAACGTGAGCATTAAATCCGAATTGCGTGTACCATCCTCACACTAGTAAAAAACGTAGCTGGCGGCTGCTTAAATTAGTTCATTTTAGGAATCTTAGGAAGGATTGTGAATCATGGGTGAGCTCACCGGAGAACAAATTATTGCGAAGGCACTCAAGACGCAAGGCGTTGAACACGGCTTTGGAGTGGTAGGAATCCCGGTTTCCGGGATTGCTGGAGCCATGATGAAAGAGGGTATGACGTATCACGGAATGCGTCACGAGATGCCGGCTACATACGCGGCCCAAGCAGTCTCCTATTTGAGTGGAAATGTAGGAGTAGCCCTGGCCGTATCTGGACCTGGAGTACTAAATGCTGCTGGTGCATATGCGAATGCATGGTCAAATCGATGGCCAATGCTGCTGCTAGGTGGGTCTTATGAGCGATCTGGACACTTACAGGGTTTTTTCCAAGAGACGGATCAGCTGACCGCTATGCGTCCATACTCAAAATTTGCTGAGCGTGTTGAAGATCCGTATAGACTGCCGATATACATTGCTGAAGCGATCAAGAAGGCGACCCATGGTACTCCTGGACCGGCGTACCTTGACCTCCCGGGTGATGTGATACAGAACAGCTGGGACGAAGATAAGGTAGTTTGGGCACCTAAGGTACTCAGCCCGAGGAAAACATTATCTGATCCGACCGATGTTGAGTCTGCAATTGAGGCATTGAAAACAGCCGAGCAGCCGTTGGTCATTTTCGGTAAGGGAGTCAACAATGCCGACGCCGCCGACGAGATGCGAGAGTTTGTAGAACGAACAGGTATACCGTATCTAGCCATGCCTATGGCCAAGGGAATTATCCCTGATGATCATCCACAGTCTGCCGCAGCTGGACGTTCCTTCGTGCTTCAGAATGCCGATTTGGTTGTATTGGTAGGTGCCCGACTTAACTGGATGTTGCACTTCGGTCTTCCTCCACGATTCAGAGAAGATGTGCGAGTGATCCAATTAGATTTCAACCCTGAAGAAATTGGAGTAAATGTTGCTACTGAGGTGGCTCTGATTGGTGATGCCAAACTCACATTAGGTCAGATGATCGATGTGTTGGATAGAGATCAGTGGCAATTCCCACAGGACTCTGAGTGGCTGAATGAAGTGGGTGCGAAAGTCAGAGAAAACTCTGAAACTGTTGAAGAAATGAAACAGGAAGAGACTTCACCACTTGGATATTACAGAGCACTGCGTTCTATTGACGAGCGATTACCAGATGACATTGTTTTCGTATCAGAAGGTGCTAGCACTATGGATATATCACGTACGGTGGTCAACCAGATGCAACCACGAACTCGTTTGGATGCGTCTTCGTATGGATCCATGGGCCTGGGGCACGGATTTGCGATTGCCGCGGCGGTTCAGTCAGGTAAACGAGTGATTTGTCTTCAAGGTGATGCAGCGTTTGGGTTTGCTGGAACGGAGTGTGAAGTGGCAGTGCGCCATAATCTTCCTATTACTTGGATTGTATTTAACAATGGTGGGATTGGTGGTCATGACCCCGAAATGTATTCGGATGCTGATTCAGGTTTCCTTCCACAAGGTGCGATGAACTTCAACGCTCGATACGATGTGATGATGGAAGGCCTTGGAGGAGTTGGTTATAACGCCAACAATTCGGAAGAACTGGATGCTCATATTGAAGCAGCATTAAAGCTGGACGGGCCATCGTTGATTAATGTGCCATTGGCTCCTGATGCTAAGCGCAAGCCACAGAAATTTGCTTGGTTAACCCGAACCTAAAATTGAAGCAGAAGTCGTTTTCAACCTTTTGAGGGACGAAAAGTGAGGTAAACATGGTCGAGCTTAAAGATGATGCAGTACAGGCAGCGTTCCGTGAGACTGTAAGGTCATTCATAGACACTAACAGTCCTAAGAACAAAACCGATGGTGAGGCTGATCCGGAAGAGTCTGGTTGGTCAAAAGAGGCGAGAGCAAAAACCAAGGATTGGCGTTCTGCTCTGGTTGAAAACGGATGGATCGCACCGGCTTGGCCTAAAGAGTATGGCGGCGCCGGGCTGTCAATCAATGAACAATTTATTCTCAATGAAGAGCTAGCCGAAAATGGTCTCAGTAATGAGGGTGGATTTGGTGTGATGATGCTTGGTCCGACGCTGATGATTCATGGCTCAGAGGAACAAAAAGCAGAGCATCTCCCGAAAATATTGAAGGGCGATGTCATTTGGTGTCAGGGATGGTCTGAACCGGGCTCAGGCTCTGATTTAGCGTCGCTTCAAACTCGAGCGGTGCGTGACGGGGATGAATATGTTCTGAACGGGCAAAAAATATGGACGACAGGCGCGCAGCATGCAAATTGGATGTACATGCTTGCACGGACCGATGCGGATGCGCCAAAGCATAGAGGAATTTCAATGCTAATGTTTCCGATGGAATCCAACGGCGTTTCTGTTAGACCCTTGGTAAATATGGCTGACTTTAAAGGATTCAACGAAGTATTTTTCGAAGATGTCCGTGTACCAGTTGAGAATCGACTAGGAGAAGAGAACCGAGGTTGGTATGTCGGGATGACTTTGACCGACTACGAGCGGTCAGGTATCGGAAACTCCGTCGGGACGCAGAGAAGACTTGAAGGGCTACTCAAGGCAGCCCGCACGACCGATTCGAACCAGACCGTAATGAATAACTCCACAACATGGCGACTAAGCTATGCTGATCGCTGGGTGGAAGCTGATATCGCTCGATTGTTTTCCTATAATAACAACACGATTCAGGTTCGCAATATGGTGCCTAATCACGAGGCATCCATGTCTAAATTATTCACGACTGAGTTGAGTCAGAAAATTGCAGCTACAACGATTAAGCTGTTCGGCCTATATGGGACACTATGGGATTATGACCGTCCAGAAGCACTGAAGGGGAGAGCCGCTGGCGGCTACCTTAGTGCTGTTAGTGCGACGATTGCCGGTGGGACTAGTGAGATCCAGCGCAATATCATTGCAACTCGGGGGCTTGGGCTTCCACGCGGTTAACATATTTGCCGTACTAGTGAGGAGGCATTTGTGCCCTATCGCTCGATGCCGAAATTTGATACTGGTTTAGTCGAACTGGGTGATGGTATTTACGCCTATCTCCAATGGGATGGTGGATGGGGTGTGAGTAACGCTGGATTTGTCGATAGTGACGGTGATGGTCTCTTGGTGATCGACGCACTTATGGCTCCGTCAATGACCCAAGAATTTGTTAGAGCAATGCGCACCGTTTCTTCTCAGCCCTTTAGTAAATTGATTAATACTCATTCACATGCAGATCACACAAACGGTAACCAATTCATCGAAGGTGCCGAGATTATTGCTCATCAGAACTGCCGGAATGAGATGTTAGATGCCGAAATTCTAGCTAGGGAAGCAGCCGCGAAGTCACCTCCAAGGGGCGTTAAACCTGGGTGGATACGTGATGATTGGTGGGAGGAGCTGGCTGTAGTACAACCTCCTATTCCGGCGGTCACATATGGGAAATCTATGTCCATACAGCAGGGCGAGCATCAACTGACTTTGGAGTATCGCGGCGAAGCTCATACCACGGGCGACTCATTAGTTCTATTTGCAGACCAAAACTTGTTCTTTTCAGGGGATCTTTGCTTTTTTTATGCCACTCCTCTTTGCAGAGGAAATCTCGAGAACTGGATAGATATATGCGACTACCTTCTTGAATCTCAAATTGAAACCGTAGTACCCGGCCACGGTCCTATCGGTGGGAGTATGGAGATTGCAGATATGCGCGAATATTTTGAAGTTATACATACCCGCACACGCCAAATGTTTGATACAGGGGTAAGTCTCAAACAAGCTATGGAACAGATAGACGTGGGTGAGTTTGCCAAGTGGCCAGAATCAGAGCGTAACGCTATGAATGTTGCTCATTTGTATGCGCTCTGGGATAGAAATTAGACCTAGAGGCCTTCCCTTGCCAACATCCTAGCAACATCGATAAGCCGACAGGAATATCCCCACTCATTGTCATACCAGGTGACAGTCTTTGCCAGCTTACCTTTGTCTACTGCCATAGTAGATTGTGCATCATGAATAGCTGATCCGGGATGTTTTTTGAAGTCAGAAGAAACTAATTCTTTAGGCTCATAATAAAGCAGCCCAGATAAATCACCTGTAGCCGCATCTTCAAACGCTTCATTGATCTCATTCGCAGATGGTGAATCGCGGAGTGCGGTAACGAGATCAACTACGGATACTGTAGGAGTAGGGACTCGATAAGCAAAACCGTCAATTTTTCCCTTTAGTTCGGGGATAATCTCACCTATAGCGCTAGCCGCCCCTGAAGATGTGGGCACTATATTGAGCGCGGCCGCTCTTGCTCTCCTCAAATCTTTATGTGAATTATCTACTAAGTTTTGATCTCCGGTATAGGCATGGATTGTTGACATCAGTCCGGAGTCAACACCAAATGCATCATTCAATACTTTGACCGCGAGCACGATGCAGTTGGTGGTGCAAGAACCTGCAGATATTACATTGTGTGCATCGGGAGAATATTCCTGATGATTTGCCCCCATAATCACTGTCCAGTCGACACCCTTGGCAGGGGCAGAGATGATGACTTTTTTGGCTCCGTTTTGGAGATGCCCATCGGCCTCGGCGGCGGTTCGNAATTTCCCAGTGCTCTCAATNACTACATCAACTTCTACCTGATTCCAGGGAATTGACTCNGGGTTATCGCCATTGAATACCCGTACCTTGTGNCCATTGATATTCAATTCGTCNCCTGAGACTTCAATTTCCGCNGGNAATCGTCCATAGTCGGAATCGTACGATAGAAGATGTGCTCGTACTTCTGCAGGGCCCCGATTAATCGCGACTATCTCTACGTCATCTTTCCCCTCANNGGTCCAGCTTTCCCACCAAGATCTGAAAGCNGTTCTGCCTGTTCGTCCGAAGCCATTTATTCCGACTNTTACCGTCATCCGATACCTCCACTGAAGACGCTTAACTTTGCCATTTTAGCCTGCAATNAACGGCCNTGCAGACTATTCGCTATGGAAACTGATCATTTCTTTAATATGAGTCTCTATTGCTAGAACAAAATACGGGAAGGGGCATCAGAAGGTTGTCTTCGGAAGTTTGTGAGTAGGTGTCTTTTTCTGCCCTCGGGATCAGTGAACTCATCGAGATAACATCGATTANGATCGGATAGCAGTTGATCGACTTCTTCTTGGAATGTGTTGATTTTGGACTGAGTAGAATCCTCTANGGGGAATTCATTAGGATTCTGGAGGGCTGTCTGTAGAAGAAAATTCAAAATCATATTTGCCCATCCCAATAGAAGTTGTGACCACCCAATGTGGAAGCTCTTATCTCCAAAATGGAGAGGATATTTCTCATGAGTGGCCTCATTAGCTACAAAAAGTGANGTTGGGCCGAAATTGGGACGACCAAAGTCGCTTGCGGCTCTATAGATATTCCGGANTGATTCCTCTGAGGCAATTACAGAACCAGCAAAATAGATTCCTATTCCGATTTCTGTTGCNTTGGTTTCGGTATGAGTGCTGAAGGCTTCATGTGTCCATCTAGTCCATTCNTCTATTTCTTCTTTTAGGCCTCGNAAAGCNGCNGCTGATTCAACTGATTGGCGGATGATGGACATTGCTGATTGGTAACTTCCAGATCTTATTAGTAACACTGCNTCAGCTATTGATAGTAGTGATCTGCTCCATTGAGAGGCNTATCCAGCCATAACCATTGATCGGCTCTGAGGTTGGTATCCAGTGTTTACCGCCTCCAATGAAATATCCAATCCAGACTGTATAAGCCGTAGATCAGCCCCTAGATTAAAACCAGTTTGTCTCCACGAGTCATTTGAGGCAGGGTCTGAATATATAGACTCAGTCGGTAACTGCAGCTGCTCCAGTATCTTCATGCCCGAGACTCGCTGAGGAGAGGCTGCAATCGGGAGATCACCAAACAAGTTTGAATCAGTACTCATTTTCTTGAACTCCTAAAACTATTCGCTCCTGGGTATGTGGCCGTGGAACCCAATCTGTCTTCAATACGAATCAGCTCATTATATTTTGCAGTCCGCTCGCCTCGTGCTGGAGCCCCTGTTTTGATTTGGCCAGACTTTGTAGCGACGGCAAGATGAGAGATGGTGACGTCCTCAGTCTCTCCCGAGCGGTGTGAAATGATGGTCGAAAAATTATTCTCCTGAGCTAACTGCACNGCCTCCAGAGTCTCACTTAACGTCCCTATTTGATTTGGCTTGATGAGAATTGAATTAGCGGCGCCAAGTTCGATGCCAGTCTTGAGTCTGTCTTTATCTGTCACAAATAGGTCGTCACCCACAAGCTGCACGTTTCTACCCAGTCTGCTNGTGAGGTTGACCCATGAATTCCAGTCATCTTCAGCAAGACCATCCTCAATNGAAACAATGGGATAAGTATCACACCATTTAGACCACAAATCGATCAANTCNGTTCCGGTNAGGCGTCGATTTTCTCTNGATAAAANNTANTCCTCTGAATNAGCTATGAAGAATTCCGTTGCTGCGGGATCGAGAGCTATNCANACATCATCACCAGGNTTTTTGCCAGATTTCTCTATAGATTCCATGAGTAACTCCATAGCAGCTTCATTACTGGGCAGTTGCGGGGCAAATCCACCCTCATCACCAACCGTTGTAGTTAGCTTTCGCTCAGTCAATGTCGTTTTNAGAATCTGATATATCTCAGCTACCCACCGAATNCCCTCNGTGAAGNTTCCCGCACCGGTGGGAACTATCATGAATTCCTGAAAGTCAGTNGAGTTTTCTGCATGTGCTCCGCCGTTTAGTACATTGCACATTGGCACGGGCATAAGATAGTCCACCTGCGGATTTAGATATTGATAGAGGGNANTTCTTTCGTGGTTTGCCACTGCCCATGCGTTGGCTAGCGATACCCCTAGAATCGCATTGGCACCTAATCTGGACTTGTTTGGCGAGCCATCAAGTTCTATAAGTAGTCTGTCTAGCGCAAGTTGATCCCTGGAATCCAAACCAATAATTTGTTCGCTGATTTCACCATTAACATAGTTGGTCGCTAACTGGACACCTTTNCCGTGAAATCGATTCTTGTCCTGATCTCGTAATTCCACTGCTTCATGAGCACCGGTGGATGCACCACTTGGTACCAGAGCCGTTCCAATAGCACCTGACTGCAAGACCAGTTCAACTTCTACAGTTGGATTGCCTCTTGAATCAAGAATTTCTCTTGCTTTGACACTGGATACTAAGAAAGAGTTTGTCATGCGTTTTGCCCCATCCACTGACTTTTCGATTTAAGCCCTCGGATGAAGACTATCGTAGGAACTTCTTAGATGGCTGTCACTCAGAGCAGTATAAGTTTGCGTGGTCGACAAATTGGCGTGACCAAGAAATTCCTGTACTTCTTTGAGATGGATACCACCTCTAAGTAGATGGGTAGCGAAGGAATGTCGTAGAGTGTGAGGTGAAATTTGTTGACTTAGGTTGGCTCTGATTGCGGCATTTTTTATAATATTCCAAGCGCTTTGCCGAGTAATTGGTTTGCCCCGGGAAGTTAAATAAACCGCTGCTGTTGCGGAATTCTGTGCTAATTCCTGCCTGCCGTGATCGAGGTATTCTCGCAGAAATATCTCGGCATGCGATGGGATAGGAAGGATGCGTTCTTTGTTTCCTTTTCCGATCACCCTCACTGAGGGGGGTGGCAGCAGCAGGAGTGAATCCATTTGTAGGTTCACAACTTCGCTCACTCGAACACCGGTGTAATACATGAGCCAGACCAGACTGCGATCTCGAAGCTCTAGCGGATCCCGTGCGCCGTCGAAACTACTCAATAGAGCGTCAATATCATTGGGACTAATTGGACGGGGCAATGATTTATTTTTTTTTGGTGCTTGGATGTTTGCTATAGGGTTAGACTCGATTATCCCAGTGTCGAGAAGATANGCAACGAACGATTTGATGGTAGCCAGACGACGAGCAATTGTTGCGCGGGANTATTGTCTTCGATTGAGGTCTGTCAGATAATTTCCCAGTAACGTTTCATCAAGAGTTTCTATATTTAGTTTCGTACCAGTCTCCTCTATGAAGCTCACTAAATGATTAAGATCGGAGCGATACGCGCTGACAGTGTTTATAGATGCAGCGAGTTCAATCGCCATGTAGTCAAGGAAACTTGATTGGTAGTCTGATATTAGGGACATCGCAATTTATTTCTTAACCCGAGCTATAGGTTCAGGCGATTTGTGTAGCTAGTANCCTCAGTCTATATCACCGAGGATAGCAACTATATTCTTGTCGATGTCCTCAATACTTATTTCACCCATGAATTTTTTGACCAATCTGCCCTCTCTGTCGATAAAAAAAGTGCCAGGGAACCCCCATATTTGATAACTTTTGGTAACCGAATTATCAGGATCCTGTAATAATTTGAATGTTATTCCCAAGTCTTTGGCAAAATATTGTATTTGTTCCATACTTTCCCGATCGCCGTTTATCCCAATGATCGCGATACAGTCTCCGTACTTATTTTGTATAGATTGGAGGCTAGGCATCTCTGACTTGCAGGGTCCGCACCACGAGGTCCAGAAGTTAATAATTACAGGGATACCCTCCAAATCCGAAAGCATGATGTTTTCACGTGTGTTCACGTCTAGCAGGGAGAAATTAGGTGCTGGTAGCCCTATTCCGAGAATATTTTCACTTTGATTGATGGAATCATCAGAGCCTGACTGTTGAATATTGCTTATCGCCGTCGTAGCTGCTTGGTTTGAAGGTGAGCCAAAACTGATTTCCATTTGGATATTTACGTCAAAAACTTTCCAAGCTAGGACCGTCGTGACAGCAGCGAGTACAAAAATAAGACCTACGCACAGAACAGCTAGAGACTTGTAATTCATCTTTGGCAGTCCAAAATTATTTTGTCCATGTTCACCATATTGTTAATGCGTACTAGTTTTAGAGACTTGCTGCGATTGCATTACATATCGGCAGACCATCATTTAGCTTCAACCAATTCCGGCCCCTGTCGTGAGACGCAAAAATCATTCCTCCTGCGGCAATGAAGACTAGATCTTCCCAATCAGAAGGTCGAGTCACGCAGGGTATTTCTTCCCATTCGTCCTCGCCTTCCAATATCAATCTCGACCAAGACACGCCACCATTAGCAGACCGAAAAACCGCACCACTCGTTCCAGGTGAGTGTCGAGCCATTGACAGCACCAGCGAATCTGGTGCTCCCGGCAGGACGGCAAGTGAACCACCAAAAGATCTATCTAATCCTCCAAGGGATTGTATCCATGAATAGCCTTCATCCTCCGATCGATATACTCCGCTCGAAGCCGTTGCGAAGAGACGATCAGCTCTAGTCGGGTGGGAGTAAATCTTGTGGACTTTCGGATCGAGTCCATCAGCACGCCTAAGCCAGGAATCACCGTTATCTCGGGTGTGCCATGTTCCGCCTCCGCTAATTCCTATAAGGATGCCTTCCTTTGCTTGAGCGACTGACACTGGTCTCGGTTTTTCTCCGGCAGGTGGAGAAAATCTACCATGTCGGATTATATGTTGAACTCCCTCAATCTCCCGCCAGGACTCGCCGGATGAGTCTGATGAGAAAAGCTTGCCTTCAGTAGTGCCAGCAAATAACGTTCCGGCAGTTGTTACTGCTACAGCAGCCACATCTTGCTCGAGGCTATTTTGCCAACGTTCATTCCGACGTCCGTTGTGGACCCAAACTCCCTCTGCTGAGGCCGCTATACCAAGACCGTCTCGGTATTCCACGTCCAAGAAAGTTGTATCTGCAACGATTGTCTTTGGTTCCCCACCGGGATCCAAGGACAGCAAACCCTCGTTTGTGGCCATTATTATTCCAACCGGTTCGTACATTCGCTTACTGATCATGTAGATATTTTGCCTCTTGGCAGTTTACTCGTCTAGTTCACTGATCATCTCAACGAGTAGTGGTAGAACTTGTCCAGATTCGGCACCAATTGCAATTGTTGCATGTTCCGTCAATTGCGTTGGTTCAGGATTGATTTCGATCAGTATTTTCCCACGCTGTATAGCCTCGACAGGGAAGGCAGCAGCGGGATATACCAGAGCTGAGGTCCCAATAGTGAGAAAAACATCACTGAGATCTGAGTGCATACTACTCGAATTGAGTGCCTGTGGCGGAATGGGCTCACCAAACATAACCGTGTCGCTTTTGATAATCCCGTCGCACCCATCTTCATCACAGTACACTGGCAAAACGTTTGGGTCGTAAGTGAAGTCACGTTGCGAAATTCGGAATCCGCACGATACACAACGCATCCAATTTCTATTCCCATGAATTTCAGTGAGAGACTGATGACCTGCTCTGCGATGCAGGTCATCGATATTTTGAGTAATTAAATGCCTCAGGATACCCATTTCTTCCATTTTTGCTAGGGCAAAGTGCCCTGGGTTTGGTTGGGCCGAATCGATTTTCTGTGCGAAGTCACCTAGCGAGTTATTTGAGCGATCCTCCCACCATCTTTTTGGATCACGCTGGAACTGTTGATACTGGTCGAGCGGCGGTTCACCGTTTTCAGTCCAAAGGCCACCACTCCCCCTAAAGGTTGGTATTCCACTTTCTTTTGACATACCTGCCCCAGCTAGCGCAACCGTATANGGCCTAGATTGCANAATGTTTGCAGCCTGTTGTACTAATTCTCGAGTAGTGTGGTCCATAAGTACATAGAATTTACACGTTAGCGTTCTAAAATGTAAAACCGAAGTGATGGATTCCTGGCGATTATGATAACTTTTTCGCCGCCGCCCTTAGGAGCTGTTCAGTTTCGGCCCATCCAATACATGGATCAGTGATGCTAACCCCGTATTCGAGCTTAGAGGAGTCACTAGGTAATGGTTGGCTTCCTGGGTTGATGAACGACTCTAGCATACACCCGACGATGTTTTTATTGCCTTGATTTCTTTGCTCGATGAGGTTCTCAAATACAAGATGCTCGTTTTCATGATTTTTCCCAGCGTTGGCGTGAGAGCAATCCACAATAAGTTTGGGATCTAGACTTGCCGCAGTCAATATATCCTGCGCATGAGCCACCTGCTCTGCCTCGTAATTGGGGCCATCTTCACCACCTCGTAGTACNAAATGTGCGAACGGGTTGCCGGCTGTATTTACTACACTTGTTTGCCCNTTTTTATCAATCCCAAGAAAAGCTTGAGCTGCCTTTGCAGCGCGTATTCCATTAACTGCGATATCAATACTGCCACTGGTTGCATTCTTGAAACCCACTGGCATCGAGAGACCACTCGCCATTTGACGATGAGTTTGACTTTCAGTGGTTCTAGCTCCGATAGACGACCATGTCACCAGATCGGCCAAATACTGAGGAACGATCGGATCAAGGAACTCGGCTCCCGCAGGCAGTCCCTTTTCATTGACCGCAAGCAATATTTTGCGGGCTCGCTCTAAGCCCTCTTTAATCGCATAGACTCCATTGAGATTTGGGTCATAAATCAGNCCTTTCCACCCGAGGATGGTNCGAGGTTTTTCAAAATAAACTCTCATCACCACAAGAATCTGCTCTTTAACTTCTTCTGCTANNACTGCCAGGCGACTGGCATAGTCAATGGCGGCTTGTTCGTCATGCACTGAACATGGTCCAGCTACTACCAGGAACCGACTGTCCTTTCCTNAAAGAATATCCTGCACTTGATTACGACCGCTGAGCACGGTATCACGCGCCATAGGGCTCAATGGGACGGATTCTGACAGTGCGGCTGGGGTAGGGAGCTGTTCGGTACTGAGCACTCGTACATCCGCAGTGATCCCGGAGGAAGTTTCAGTTGTCATAGGGCTGGGGTCCCTTTCCTGTCTCGTCTATCGATTGGCCATCTCAGCACATNTGTACCGAAATAGAGTTTTTGATTATCCCACATTATTTCCTCGCGGGGAATAGAGNGTCGTTAGAGAGAGAAATTATCTAGAGGCCCAACAACCATTCTGTTGTTTTGAGTNTCTATCTCAAGGACCACCGATCGTATCGCTGGAATTAGTATTTCAGTATTTGTAATTGTGGTAATGAGATAAACATCATTTGCACCAGTCTGGAGAACTTCTTGTAGGGTTCCGATTTTATTACCATTTGTTGAAAACACGACCATTCCTTCCAGATCGTGCACATAGAAAGAATCGCTCGGTAGTTCAGGCAGTTGCGACTCGTCAATTTCTATCAGCTCACCTCTGAGCTTAGATGCCGCTTCTTTGCTGTCTACATTATCAAACTTAAGAACCAGGGATTTTGAGATTGTTTTGACGTCTACGATCGTNGTGTCTCTATTTTTGACTATTACAATGGCATTGGTTTTCAGGCGATTAGGATTCGAAGTAAAGGGAGTAACTTTTACGTGTCCCCGTACACCCCAAGGTCCATTTATTTCGCCGACTGTAATCTTGTCTGACGTCATAGTTAGGTTTATATGAGTATTGGGTTACTAGCCAGTATTACTCAATACTTAAACTTGCTCGGACTCCCGCACGGGTTGCTGCAGCCTGNAGAATCGACCGCAGAGCATGAGCACANCGGCCTTCCTTTCCAATTATTCGGCCTTTNTCGTCATCATGGACGAAGAGATGAAACGATATTCGTCGNCCTTGATGCACCTCTTCAACACGGACATCCTCTGGATGATCCGCCAGTGCTCTCGCGAGATACTCAATTAATGCTTTCATTTATTAAGGTCCTTAATCTATCTGGAAATCAAGAGGAACTATCTTCTGGTGTTTCTTCTTCANTGGTGACTTCNGCACTAGGTGTATCGGCCTCAGCCGCACCATCATCATCCTGGTTTTCGGCTGCTAAGGCAGCCTCCGCTGCTTCGCGTTCAGCTCGAGTAGGTTTCGTGACCCTTTTAGGGGGCTCTGTTTCAATAATTCCATGTTTGTACAGCAACCGGTGGACGGTTTCTGTTGGTTGGGCACCAAGTGACATCCAGTGCTCAACGCGGTCTTTTTTTACTTCGAGAGTTACCGGATCCGTGAGTGGGTTGTAATGTCCCAGGTTTTCAATGAATCGTCCATCTCTTGGGGCGGGCTTGTCTGCTACCACTACACGATAGGACGGCTGATTTCTTTTGCCACCCCTACGCAGTCTGATCCTAAGCATTTATTCTTATCCTTACCCTTGAAATGATTTACAGGCTGTTAATTCTATCTCTTCTTCTTCATAAAGTCCTGCCAAGGATATTTCATCCNAAACCAAGCTTTTTCAACATATTTATGCCACCTTTGCCACCACCGCCGGCCATGGCCTGCATAAGCATCTTACTTTGTTTGAATTCATTTAGAAGTCGATTCACGTCTGCCGCTGCTACACCGGCCCCAGCAGCAATTCTTTTCCTACGCGAACCGTTAATTTCGTCAGGATTTCTCCGTTCGAAGGGTGTCATCGAGCGGATAATTCCTTCTTTTCGCCTAAAATCCTTGTCATCGAACTCGACTGACCCTATCTGTGATTTTAGATTGTTGGCTCCCGGAATCATATCCAGNAGGCCCCCGAGTGATCCCATATTCTTTATTTGCTCAATNTGNTCCAAAAAATCCTCTAGATCAATCGTGCCATCTTTCATTTTCCGTGCCACTTTTTTTTCGTCGATGTCAGGCGCTGCAGTCTTGGCTTTTTCAACCAGTGAGGCAATATCTCCCATGCCTAGCAATCTAGAAGCGAATCGTTCAGGATGAAATTCTTCAAGAGCTTTTAGATCTTCACCGGTGGTGGTCAGTTTGATCGGGAGATCCGTTACAGAGCGGACCGATAGCACCGATCCGCCTTTGGCATCAGAATCNAGCTTTGTNACAACGATACCGGTGCCTTCTAGTGCTTCATGCATCGATTTCGCAAGATTCACAGCTTCTTGACCCATCATAGAATCAACGACCAATAATAGTTCCGTAGGGTCAATTTCATCAGCAAGATCAGCCANGGAGTCCGCTATTTCATCAGTGAATTCTACAATTCCTGTTGAGTCGAAGATTACGATGTCTGCACCTTGTGCCTTTGCCTCTTCGAGGCCACTAGCAACTACTTCCCCTGCTCTGGATTTATTGTTTTCGATGTAGCAAGGCACACCAATTGATTCTGATATGGTCATCAACTGCTCAGACGCAGCAACGCGTTCGAAATCAGTGCCGACAAGGAAGGGCATTAACTGTTTTTGTTGAAAATGCAGGGCTAACCGTCCACATAGTGTGGTTTTNCCACTCCCTTTCGTTCCCACCACGAGTATCTTAGTCACGCCTGATTTCTCTTGTAACAGGCTGGGGCTGTCTTTACCTAAAATCTCGATCAGTGACTCATGAACCGCGGCAGCTACCTGCTGACCTGGTGCGACAGCAGTGATAAGTTCGGACCCCTGTAATCTCGTTCTTACGTCCGAGAGGAAGTCGCGGACTACGCTGAAGTGAACGTCTGCCTCCAACATCGCTATTCGTATCTCTCGTAGTGTTTGGTCTAAATCTTCGTCCCGGATACGTCCAGATGATCTCATCTTGGATAGCGAATTTTGTAATTTCGAGGAGAGTGAATCGAGCATATTCTTATCTTAACGCCGAAGATCGGATACTTTCTACATCTGGACTTAACCATATCAAATGATATTTTTGAGACTCAAAGTTACGGTGACACTCTTCTAATCAGGGCATCGTTTAATCGGGAGATCGTCGGGTTCGCAATGCGGATGTCATTGGTTCGAATCACCTGATCTCCTTCAGAAATAATTAGGGAAATGGCCTGGTTAATTGTAAGGTGATCAGCGCCGTTTCATCCTTCCAGCTAGATCTGAATTGGGTTCCCAGAGGCCACAATCTGTTTCGATGTCCTCTATGAATGGGCCTACACAGTCCTTCCCATCCCGTACGATATGGGTGCAGATCATGGCATATGGATCTGGTCGTTCCTTGTCAATGGTCCGGCGAAGAAATCTACATTCGATTGCGTAAGTAGAAGTCGGTTTGGTCACATTGAAATCCGGCATAATTGAATCTTATAGTAGTGGCCCATCATAGAAGATTCCATCCTGTGGGATTCCCGCTTATTATCCTGTTATGTCCACGGATATTGATCTAAACCCTAGTAATGGCAAGGGATTGAGCTTCTCGGTGTGGTGGTAAGTACCCCATATGGAGTCAATTTGGAGTCAAAATCCTACAAAAAGCCTTATTTTTTCGTACCTTTAGCCTTCTTTTTTACTAGGCGATCAGCCCGAGCACTGCAGTTTTTGGAGCACACAGTGTTGGGATTGTTCTTCGGATTCAGTGTGGGCACCCAGCGGCCACAACCGCTTACTTGGAGTCCTGAATGCGGGTCCTTGTGAGGTATGCCAAACTCTCTATATGGTGCGTAAGAAACGAAACAATCAAATAATACTCTTAATACTTTCGTTTAGTTCGTACCTTTAGCTCCAGGTAGAGACTACTTCGATAGAGGTAAGAACGTACTAATGGTAACGGCAGCTACCAGGTATATATGGGGGTATTTGGCACCCAATTATTTTATAGACGACCAGTCAGTAGGTCGGCACAACTTGTTATTCTGACTTGCAACTAGGCCCTCACTTTTGCTGAGGTAATCATCCCAACGAGGGTCCGCCTCGCGTGCTTGTCGTTTTT
>PBOW01000058.1 GCA_002725365.1 Chloroflexota bacterium
GTTAAAGTTGTAACGTTTTCTATAGGGTTTTTAGTCATTATTTACTCCGACGTCCGAACGCACTAATTATTCCTCTTTATTTTTCTCTAGTCTAGTAACAATTCCAATAGACTATGGTTAGGTCAACCAGGCCGCCAGCCACAATAATGATGTCTGTATTTGTTTCTTAATTCATCATCCTTGGCTAAGTCATATCCGTTGTATGCCCCATGCGGGCTAGAGCCACTCAGCTACGGGATTACCCCACTGGAAGGGCTTCGTAAGGACGTATCGAATACCGTGCTCGCCAGCATAACCCGAAAGACTATCAATAATTGGCTGGGTTGCTTCAAAATCGTACCCGATCCCGTGTGCGTAACCAGGACCGTCATGCCAAATATCCACATATAGATAGATGTGCGTGATTCCGTCTGGCTTAGTGCGTTTCGTTACTTCGACGGCCGTGCTTATCTGTTGCACCACTTCCTGTTGGGTGTTCGGCGGCCGTAGCCGCACCACATTGATTGCAAAGCCTGTATCCCCGCCATTCGAAACAACCCAGTTACCTGATGTACTGTTTTCGATGTGAGCCCCATTTGATAACGGAAGATTATTTGAACCGAACCTTTTTAGACTCCAAGCAGTAGCACACGTCTCGGTAACAAGTTGTCGGACCGCTTCATCAAGTACCTCCTGACCACGACAACTTTTCTCCCCGTGCATTTCTATCATTCGCTCTTGAAGTCGGCTGAACCCTCCCCTTTCACTCACTGAGTCAAATGCCCAGCCTATCCACGCCCAAGGAGGATTGTGATCGCTGCTACGGGTCATCATAGATGCTATCCAGCAACCATCATCGGCGATGAAAGCAGGACGGATTTTGGGAAACAGTGATATGAACCAGTCGGACATTTCTTTATGTTCATCGTGTTGAGGAATATGAGATGTCATCCGCTGATTCTAACAAGTAACTACTATCTGACCTGGTACTAAATCGAGGTGATCTGTTAGCTTTATCTCTCTGTCCGATGAGTTATCTTATGCTCANGANAGTTGGGGTATGTTTCTCGTTTCTATGTGGAAATCTACGTTAGGAGTTTGTGATGCGTTACGACGATTTCGAAGAACTGCGAATCACCNTAAGTGACAAAATTGCTGAATGGCAAATTATCAGACCTGAAAAATTAAATGCCATGCGGCATAAGACATTCTGGGAAATTATGGAACTNGGCCGTCGACTTAACACNGATCCAGAAGTCCGGGCCGTGGTGGCGACACACGAGGGAAGAGGATTTTCTGCNGGAGCTGACTTAACAGCTGAAGATCCTGGTGCAGAGTCTTCATCGAATCCGAGGCCGGGAAAAAACGATTCCATGGGGGTGAGCGGCGTTGGGATGGCAATGCCATTAATCGACAAACCAACCATCGCAGCAATCGACGGGGTCTGTGCCGGCGCCGGCATGTCTCTGGCGCTGTCATTCGACATTCGGATTGTAGGCCCGAACGCGAATTTTCTAACAATATTNACTCGCCGTGCCTTNGGGCCAGACTGCGGCCTCACNTATCACCTGCCGAGATTGGTTGGACAAGGNAAAGCACTGGAACTCATGTATACAAGCAGAGATGTCAGGGCTGAGGAAGCGGTCCGCATCGGTTTGGCTAATACCCTAGTTGATGATCCAAGAGCATATGCACTNGAAATGGCACGAGAACTTGCTGANGGACCACCGTTATCCCTTATGTGGGAGAAGCGNGAAGTAATGCACACATGGGAGGCATCACTTCAGGAACAGATTGAATTCGAATGGTCAGCNCAGAAGCAGATCGAGCAAAGCAGCGACGTACGTGAGGGCAAACGCGCCTTTATCGAGAAACGTAAAGCAAATTTTACGGGTCGATAGGCGGGNACAACGGCACCATTTCGTAAATGACCGGAAGTCTCTAGCAGTAAGTCTTCGAACCGCCTCATTCAGCTTGNGTAACCACCTCGTCTCGAATGAGTTGATCGATATGATCCAGTGAATAACCCAACTCCCCAAGTATCTCTGCCGTATGNTCTCCTAATCCTGGAGAAGAAATAGTCGGAAATACCGGGGTTTTCTCCATTTTAACTGCNGTACCATACGTCTTGTACTCTCCCAATTTTGAATGCTCCAGATTCACCACGAAATCATTNTCTACAATCTGCTCCTCATCAAATACTTCGTGCGGGAAATTAAATGGCCCACATGGCACACCTGCCTGCCGTAGCTTCGATATCCAAAAGTNGGCTGANCGNCTTCTAANTATGTCNTCACATNGNCTAGTNAATNGAACNAACGTGTCATAATCTTCCGATCGGTTCATATCAAAGTCTGGCGTCCGAGGATCGACTACATCGAGNACTTCACAAAATTTAGCTTGGAGAGCCACACTGAGTGCCCCGACTGCAAAGAAGTTATCGCTTGCACGATAATTCCGGAAATATGTATTTGTTTCAGGTCCACTTCCAGGATTAGTGATTCTCTTAAAAACACTTCTCTGTTCATCAAATCCTGCGCCTTTGGCCTGTCCNTCTGCGAGCTCCTGTACTACTCGTTCCCATGCTGGAGGATCTGTGGCAGCAAACCAGTGAATCTGATTCCCTGCAAGAATGAGTGACGTCTGAAGTAAGCTAGTGCTGACTTTTTGACCTTCACCAGTGNTGTTGCGATGAAGTAGAGCGGTCACCACTGCTAACGCTGACGCAAGGCCTGTGGCCCAGTCAGCCACTGCNGGGGTCAGGTCTGACGGAACTCCGTTAATATCTCTTGCTAAAATGGATGCCAAGCCAGACATACCTGCCGCAACGACGTCGTAGCCTCCCTCTTGACTAAATGGTCCCTTGGGACCATACGGAGCATGTTCCAAGTAAATGAGAGATGAGTTCCATTCGCGTAGATCTTCGTAACGCAGTCCGAATTTTTGCAAATCCGCTAGCTTGAGAGACAGCAAGANTACGTCAGATTGCTTAACTAGCTTTTCAATAATTTCAGCTGCCTCTTGCTTACCAAGNTCAAGAGCGATACTTCTCTTTCCTCTATTAATTACTGTAAAACCCTTGCTTTCGTTAGGCAGTATGGGGCCTATCCCATATCGATGTGGGTCGCCGGTCAATGATTCGACCTTAACCACCTCTGCACCCATGTCAGAGAGATGAACAGCGCAGGAAGGAATAGCGAGAATCGTAGCAATTTCAAGAACTTTTATCCCATGTAATGGTCGCTTCGTAATATCTTTGTCAACCACTCTGGCTCTCCTTACTGGGTACGTTTGCTACTTCACAGTGCCTAGCTATCAAAACATTCTCAGTATCAAGTAACACGAAGGATATACTACCCGTAGTCGGTGCCAGTTATCGACCTAGGCATAACCCAGAACAAAAGGGCCATTCATGAATACTGATTTAAAAACATCGACAATTGCATCAACAGAGGTCCAAGTTACTCAAATTGGAATGGGAGGTGCTCCTCTAGGTAAGCTAGATCAGTCGGTCGCATATCGCACTCTCGAAAAAGCATATGAAATCGGTATCAGATATTTTGACACGGCGCCTCTATACGGTGCAGGCAATAGTGAAACATTTAGTGGGAGCTTCTTATCAACCGTGGATCGAGACGAGTTCACGCTCTCAAGTAAAGTTGGCCGATTGATTCTTTCTGAAGAGGAAGCAGCCTCCTTTAAATTCGATGGTCCTCGCACAGCCACGATTCAAGTGAACGAGAAAGCATCTCGCTATAAAAATAATGTCGTCTTCGATTTCTCGCGAGATGGCATCCTACGATCGATCGAGNAAACACTGGAAAGATTGCANCTCGATTACATCGACATTGCATATATCCACGATCCTGATGATCACTATCATCAGGCTTTAAATGAGTCGTTCCCAGCGCTTGCTGAACTAAAATCTCAGGGCATGATTAAGGCAATTGGCGCCGGCATGAATGAGTGGGAAATGCTTTCTAAGTTTGCGGTGGAGNTAGACGTTGACTGTTTTTTACTTGCTGGGAGATACACACTCCTTGATCAGTCAGCACTAGATACCCTACTCCCCATATGTGAGCAACAAAATATTAGTTTGATTTTGGGTGGTCCCTATAACAGTGGTATCTTGGCATCNGATCTCGCATCTGACACTACGTACTTCTATGACCCTGCTCCAGCAGAGATCGTTTCCAAAGCTAAACAAATTAGAGATGTGTGCGATCAGTTTGGTGTGCCACTGAAGGCTGCAGCTCTCCAGTTCGGTTTATTACATCCGGCCGTGGCTTCGACCATACCCGGCCCAAGTACGCATATNGAAGCATCTGAGAACGTGGAAATGAGCACNTTCCCAATTGATCGAAACATGTGGCAGGAACTGAAATCAAAGAATTTAATTGATTCCAACTGTCCTACATAAGCGTCTCGTTGTTGAGACAATCAGCCTGCTACACCTNGTGAATGCCAGTTACTATACTGANCACAACGTNAGACTAGAGAACCAAATATTCCCGACGGTGCCNGACCTCTCAAAGCACCCTATACATGAGGATCAACATGAANATCACAGATATTACAGTTAACCGGATTCGGTCTCCACAAGAAGAAAATGCGAGGGCTTTCGTGGGCACACCTGGAAGGCTACTTCTCCAAATTCACACAGATGAAGGCATTACTGGAATTTCAGAATCAAGCCGCAACATAAAAGTGGTCAAAGCGTACGTAGATGAACTAATAAAACCCCTACTCATTGGTACCGATCCCTGTAGACCTAGAAAGATTTGGGAATTACTGACTCTGGGCGAGGGACAGCAGGCAACTAGATTTCCGTCACAAATAGTGGGTTCAATCGATGTGGCTATCTGGGACATTATGGGCAAGGTCGCGAACATGCCAATCTATCAATTACTTGGGGGAGCTCGCCGGACGAGCATACCTCTCTACTGGAGTAGAGGTAACGGTTGGAGCAAATCTCCCGAAGAAATGCTGGATGAGATTCAGGAAGGATATGACAAAGGGTATCGCGCATTCAAAATAAGAATGGACTGGCGTGATTACAGACAGGACGCCGATCCAAAAAAGGATTTTGCGCTCTTTGAGAAGTGTCGTCAGTGGCTCCCAGACGATTGCCCTCTCAGCTTTGATGCGAACTGCGGTTATTCAGTGCCTACGGCAATAGAACAAGGCCGGAAATTTGAGGAGCTCGGAATTGCACACTTCGAGGAGCCTTTACCGCAATATGATTTACCTGGTCTAAAACAAGTCGTAGACGCGCTTGATTGTTCAGTATCCTCTGGAGA
>PBOW01000059.1 GCA_002725365.1 Chloroflexota bacterium
GGGTCGGTCCTGTCTTCGCCATTTTGGAGAAATTGATCATAAAACCAGTTCATTGTGTCAGTATCAATTATTGGACTAGTTCCCCCGATATATCTCTGACTCGGGATTGCTCCTGAAAGTTCGTAGGCACCATAAACCATATCCGCACCTTTCCAGTCTGTGTATGAGTGTTTATCTCGCATCCGCAGCAAAGTCACAGCAGCGAGATGGCCACCTGCTGATCCACCTCCAATACAAAGGTTCTCAGTGCCGAATTTCAAGGGCGCATTTTCTATGAGCCATAATGCTGCCGCTTCGCAATCATTGGGTCCAGCTGGATACGGATACTCGGGAGCCAGCCGGTACTCAACGGAAACCACAGCAACCTCGGCTTCCTGAGCTATTTTCCACAGTGCTTCATCCTGCAGGTCTGCCCGACCAAGCACCCATCCGCCTCCATGAATCCATAAGAGTACTCCGGAAATTTTGTCTGGCTTAAAGATTCTTAATCCTACGTCCGGGTCCTCATCTAGACCTGGACATGATATTTGTTCAACGATATCGTTTAGGAACACCGGAGGGCTCTGTCGGCCATGCCCTTCTACTCTCCTTCGTCGTGTCTCCGATGGGGGTAGTTCATAGGTTTTTGGTTGCTGAGTAAGGCTTTGTGCAGTTTTTTTATTTTCTTCCTTCTGCTCTGTACTCACCGCAGAGTCTCGAAATAAATTTGGATCAAGTTCCATAGATTGCCCCTCTCGATTCTGGCGTCACGAAGTGTATAGGAAATTAAACAATCGGGTCATTTGAATGCTAGTCACACAGCAAAACCCACAGTACGCTATGATTCGAAATCAGATAACTCACTAAACAACATTTTGTGAAGGGGGAATTTTAATGCAGGCTGTTAAATATGCACGAGCTGCCGATATTGACGATGCCATCAGGCTACTGGCCGAGGGTGGTGATAAGGCCAGAGTACTTGCAGGTGGTACTGACTTAATTGTTCAAGCGCGGGAAAGAAAAAGGGACGTCGACCTATTTGTGGATGTCAAACATGTTGCTGAATTCATGTCTCTCGAATATGACGATTCTAGTGGACTTACGGTCGGCGCCGCTACACCTCTATATGAGCTATATGGAGACAAGACAGTTCAAGAAAAATATCCGGCTCTTGTCGACGCTTCAACTGTGATTGGAGGAAAAGCAATCCAGGGACGAGCAAGTCTAGGAGGAAATCTTGGAAATTCCTCACCTGCAGGTGATTCTCTTCCGGCGATGATAGCGCTTGGCGGAGTTGCCACTGTGGCCGGACCAAATGGCAGCCGAGAAGTCTCTGTGGCTGAATTCTGCACCGGACCCGGACGGAACGTCCTTGAAGTTGGTGAACTTATCGTCAGTATCAATTTCCCGGCAGTCAGCGATAGTGAAGGAGCCGCCTGGCAGCGATTCATACCACGCAATGAAATGGATATCGCTGTCGCAAGTGCGGGTACTTGGATCAAGCTAGATGGGAAAGTTGTCGCCGACGCGAGAATCGCACTCGGAGCCGTAGCTGCCACGCCTCTCGTTGCTACTGGTGCTGCTGAGGCACTGATCGGAAACGAACTGACAGACGAAGTCATCGGTAACGCCGGTGATGCAGCAAGCAGTATTGCAAGTCCTATCACGGACATGAGAGGTAGTATCAAACAAAGAACTCACCTCGCCAAGATCCTCACCGAAAGAACCATTCGTGATGCTCTTGACCGGATAAACAGTTAATAACGTTGATATAGAAGAGATTGGAGACCTAAATGATTCCCGAACCTAAAGTAATCAACACCACAATCAATGGGGACGAAAAACAAGTGCTCGTGTCAGAGCGCGACTCACTGCTGGAAGCCTTGCGTGATCGAATTGGCATGACAGGAGCTAAAGAGGGTTGCAACAACGGGAACTGCGGTGCCTGTGCAGTGATTATGGATGGCCGGCTGGTCAATTCATGCTGTGTTATGGCCGCAGAAGCTGATGGCGCGGAAGTGATGACAGTTGAAGGATTAGCCTCACGAGAGGAGCTGCATCCGCTTCAGAGTGAGTTCCTGCAGAATGCTGCACTTCAGTGTGGAATTTGTACACCAGGGTTTCTCATGTCTTCATATGCGTTGCTGCAAGAAAATCCCAATCCAACCGAGGAAGAGGCCCGGTTCTGGCTCGCAGGTAATCTCTGCCGATGCACAGGGTACGATAAAATTATTGAGTCGGTCCTCACAGTTGCAAAAGGCTAGTTCATTAAACGGAAGTCACTAAATCATTCGAGGAGAAAATCATGGTCGCTACAGATAAGCCAAAATACAAAATTATTGGTACCCGTCCTGCTCGTCCGGACGGAGTGGATAAAGTAACGGGCCGAGCCCAATACGGAGCCGATCTGAAACTTGAAGGCCTCATATATGGAGCGGTGCTCCGAAGCCCCCACGCTCATGCCATTATTAAAAGCATTGATACTTCGAAGGCCGAGGCTCTACCAGGAGTACATGCTGTGGCTACCAATGCCGATTTCCCGGGTTCCAATGAAGTAGCGGAAATGAAGAGCACCGAATGGAGAGCTTTAGAACCAGGCAAGGCAAATGAAAGATGGGCTGCCGACAATATCCTTGCAGGTCCCAAAGCGCTCTATCATGGTCATTCCATTGCAGCGGTTGCAGCTGATGATATGCATATCGCACAGGATGCTTTAGCTCTCATCGAGGTCGAATATGAACTCCTCCCGCCAGTAGTCGACGTGCAGGATGCTATGCAAGAGGGGTCACCAATCCTCCATTCAGATCTCAGAACTGGGGTGAGGGCCGCGGGAGTAGATACCAAATCTGATATTGAAACTAACCTTGCGAGTCACATGAGACTCGAGCGTGGAGATATCGAAGAAGGCTTCAAACAGGCAGACATCGTCGTTGAACGAGAATTTACAAGTTCCCAATTCCATCAGGGCTATATTGAGCCTCAAAATGCAACCGCATGGTGGAGTATGGATGGACGTTTAAGTGTTTGGACATCGACACAGGGAGCTTTCTCAGCTCGAGATGCGACAGCGGACATTCTGAAAATTCCTGTCTCGGACATCAAAGTAACACCAATGGAAATCGGCGGAGGATTCGGGGGTAAAATTCCGATCTACCTCGAACCAATCGCGGCAGTGCTCTCTAAAAAAAGCAATCGTCCGGTAAAGATGTGGATGGATCGAGAAGCTGTCTTTCAGGCAACTGGACCAACCGCTTCCTCCTATAGCAAAGTGAAAATTGGTGTTACTAAGGATGGGAAAATCACTGCCGCTGACTGCACCTTTGCAATGGGTGCTGGCGCATTTCCCGGTTCGCCAGTTGGGGCCGGCGTTCAGTGTGCTTTGGCTCCGTATTCTATAGAAAACCAGGTAGTTGATGGACTTGACGTTGTTTTGAATACTCCAAAAACTGCTGCTTACCGTGCCCCAGGGGCACCCGCAACAGAATACGCTGTCGAATCAGTAATTGACGAGATAGCAGAACAGCTGGATATGGATCCAATCGACCTAAGACTGGCGAATGTTGCTGAAGAAGGTGATAGGAATTCATCTGGCACACCTTGGCCAAAAATTGGTGCTAAGGACGTGTTAGAGGCCATGAAAAGCCACCCTCACTACCTCTCAGAGATTCAAGGGGAAGATGTGGGCCGAGGGATAGCCGTTGGATTCTGGTTCAATGGCGGTATGGAATCTTCGTCATCCGCAAGAGTCAACAAAGATGGTTCAATAGCTCTGATTATGGGTTCCACGGATATCGGCGGAACACGAGCCTCCATTCCGATGCAAATGGCAGAAACCTTGGGTGTAACGTATGAACAAATTGCGCCACAGGTGACCGACACTGATTCCGTGGGTTATACAGCGGTTACTGGGGGGTCCCGAACAACGTTTGCAGGAGGCTGGGTTGCTTATGAACTTGGCCAAATGATTAAGAGCGAGATGAAGGAACGGGCCGCAAAAATATGGGATGTGGATAGTGGTTCTATCTCCTACACAGATGATGGAGAAATCGTCGGTCCAAATGATAAAGATGGTAATGAGCAGAAATTCTCTTTCAATGAACTCGCAGGAAAACTCCAGTCAACAGGTGGTTTGATTGCTGTATCAGCGTCTTCCTCTCACACGACTCAAGGTGCTGCATACGGTGGACATATCGTCGACCTGAAGGTTGATAGGGATACCGGCAAGGTCGAAATCCTAAGATATACCGCGGTACAGGATGTGGGTACTGCCATTCACCCTAGTTATGTCGAAGGACAGATCCAAGGTGGTGTTGCTCAGGGTATCGGAATGGCTCTCAATGAAGAGTATTACTATGACGATGATGGACATCTCATGAATGGCTCATTCCTCGACTATAGAATCCCAGTGGCAAACGACTTACCAATGCTGGATGTGGAGCTCGTAGAAGTGCCTAACCCTGGTCATCCATATGGTGTTCGGGGTGTTGGTGAAGTGCCTATCGTCCCGCCACAACCAACCATTCGGAATGCGATGTATGACGCGATTGGGGTGCGCTTCTATCACAACCCAATGTCTCCTCGTCGTGTTCTCGACGAACTACTCTAAACACTAGATTTGGCAAATCAAGTGCATGATGCAGACTCAAACGAGAAGGTAGTGGTCTATCTGCCCGCACATATGCGTGGGCAAGCAGCAGATCGTAGTGAGGTTTTTGCTGAGCCGGGGAGCTTGATGGATATAATTATGTCCGTCGTGCAACAATTTCCTGATTTAGAATCTGACCTTCTACGGGGCATCCAAGAACGTGATATCGCGATTGCTATCGACGAATTAATTACTGAAAATGACCCCACTACGCAGGTTAAGGCTGGTTCAGAAATCAGACTTCTTCCAGCAATAGCAGGTGGATAAACACGTATTACTTAACTGCAGGTATAACAACTTCCGCGAAGGCCTGAAGTGCGTCCCAATCAATAGGCGGACGAATAGCTATTGAGACTCGTTCTGCACCAGCCTCGGCAAAATGCTGAATACGCTCGATGGCCCGTTGAGGCCCACCTATTATGGTTCCTCCGCGCTGCTCAGGACGGGAGCCAAAAAGAGCCGCTCGTTCTTTTTCGATACGCTCCCCGTCAGCTTCGGTAGCCCCCATATGCATGTGCAGGTTTATCGATCGCTCCACGCTTGTTGGATCTCGATCTTCTTTTTCACACCACATATCAAGCACACCCGAGAGACGTTCAAATTCTTCCAGATGGATATATGGAACATTCCAACCGTCAGCATATCTCGCTGCTAATCGAAGCGTACGCTTCTCACCTCTACCACCGACCACTATGGGTATAGGATTTTGGATGGGTCGAGGATGGAGCTTTACATCGGCCACACTATAGTAATTGCCAGAAAATGACATGCCGTCACCCTGATACATACCCTGGATAATCTGGATCCCTTCTTCCAGGCGATCGAGACGCTCCTTGACGGACGGAAACTCGTAGCCAAACGCAGTGTGCTCTTCCGAGTGCCAGCCTGCGCCAAGTCCCAGCTCAATGCGTCCATGACTGAGATGATCAATAGTAGCTATCGATTTAGCTAACAAAGCTGGATTGCGATAATTCATACAGAATACGTGCGTTCCTAATCGGACATTCTGTGTCTCAACTGACATCGCACCAAGTAAGGCTACTGCTTCATATGTATCGCTCATTCCATCTTTCGGCGGCGCTTCATAAAAATGGTCCCAGCAAGACAGGAAATCGAATCCATGCTCATCAGCAAATCGCCATAACTTTCGAAGCTCATCGGAAGAAATATCTTGCTGACCTGCATGCAAACCTATTTGAACCATAACTACACCACCCCTATCGCTTATCCATTAGGAGACAGCCAGCTCAGCCATCATAGAAGCAACCTCATCGGCAGAATATCCGAGCAGCTCTGTCAACACACTCATTGTGTCCTCGCCTAACATCGGAGCTCCTCGTTCCATTCGCCATCGCGCCTGAGAGAAGGTCACGGGATATCCCTCATATGGGAGAACGCCCATTTCTGAATGAGGTGCTTCTTGATAGAAGCCTCTCTCCGCAAGCTGGTCATCTCTCAGCATTTTGTCATCAGTTCTCTGACAGACACCAGCCGGCACCCCGACATCTTGCAATGCGTACATTAACTCAAAACAATCCCAGTCCCGAACACATTGATCGATTGCTTTATTCAAATCCTCTTGATTACGAACCCTTAAATTGTTCGTTGAAAATTCTTCGCGATCCAGCAGAGCATCTGCCTTGAGTACTGAACGAAGCGCCTCCCAATGTGATTCATTTTCTGCTGCTATAGCAATCCAACGGTCCTCATTTTGTTCGGGTTGTGATTCCGGTGCAAGGTCGTCTGAAGCACACCTAAACACTCCGTGCGGAGCAACCGCCGGCCACCTTGAACTGTTACCAACACGACTATAGTTTCTGTTATTTACCTGATAATCCAGAATCGGAACCCCTGTTAACACCATTCCTGTTTCGATCTGAGACATGTCCACAAATTGTGCTTCGCCGGTCTGTTTCCGGTGCCACAGAGCCATCATCATAGCGATCGCACCGTAGAAACCCGCCGTGTGATCAAGATAGGAGTAACCCCATCCTGCTGGCGGCTGATCAGGAAATCCGGACATATATGTACTACCTGAGACAGCTTGAGCGGTCGGTCCCCATGTGACATATGACGAATCACGACCAAGGTGTCCATAACCTGAACAGGACACATAGATGATATTAGGGTTCAGTTCCTGAAGTCGCTCCCATGAAAATCCCATTCGGGCAAAAGCACCCGCACTAAAATTTTCGATCACGATATCAGATTGGGAGATTAACTCCTCAACAACTTTTCTTCCGTCCGGATGATTCAGGTTAGCCTGAATACCCTTCTTGTTCCTATTGAAATCACTATGAAATCCACTCCCGTTATAGCTGGGCTTGTCGGGATTAATCTGCAAACCGAGCCGTATAGAATCAAGATGTGATTCATTTTCGACTTTGATAACTTCCGCGCCAAGATCAGCCATAATACGGGTAGCCTGCGGGCCAGCAATTATCCAAGAAAAATCACACACGCGAACACCGCTCAAAGGTAATGGAAGCTCATCACTATTCATATTTCGTTCCTTGCCTGCAGATTATCATTTCAGGCCGTTTCTGTGGACTCAAGCAAAGATTATCGAGCGTCAATAACCTGTTTGCCAAAATCTTCAATTAATGTTCGGGCCGTATGACGGTCTGTGGCTGACAAGGCAACGTTGTTAACTCCCATAGCCTCTAACTCATCCAATCGCTCGTTGACGTGCCGAGGAGTTCCAGTGAGAGTTCGCGCAAGGACATCAGGTGCAACAAATCTATCTTCACCTGGTTTCAGATATACGAAATGTCCTTCGTGCACATCCAAATACCTGCGGTCCTCAGGAGTGACATTCGATCGATTTCTTCCGTACTCTTTTATATACTGGTTGTACTCCCCGGCCAAATCAGGATTCTCCATTCCCAGGTGTGATCCAGGTCCAAAGGATCTTTCCCACATTGCGTGGACACCAGGGGTCAAGGTTGGCCCGACGCTCTGAATAACGCGTTCACTTGATAGTGTCTCTCCATCGTGCAAAATACATGCTGACGTAAGTGCAACGACATATGGCTTGTAACCGGTACCCCCAAATTCATCGAACGCGTTCCCAACCCTCTCGGCCGCCTGGTGAATCACTGGGAGACCACGGGGAACTCCTGCACCACCGCCTGTAGTAATCCAACCATCCGAAATCTCACCGACTATAGACTGTCCTTTGGGTCCATTCGCCGCAAGCATGACGGCTATGGGATCCTCAACATTAAAGAATTCTTCCCTGCCGGAATTGGATTTCGTATGGATGAGTCGTATCCATCGTTCCTTGTCATCTTCAACAAACAGGACATCTTCCCCCGAAACCAAACCTTTCACTTGCGTAGCGTAACGTTCAAACTCGGACATGGTGATTGCTGGAAGACCCATTGTGTTACGTCCTGTATACCCAGTACCGAGTCCAATAATGACTCGTCCAGGCGCTAATTTATTCACTGTCGCCGCAGCTGCGGCAGTGACCGGAGCTAGCCTATTACTAGGTATAGCAACCAATGTCCCCAATTTTATTTTTGATGTTTTCTCTGCAGCAAGCGCCATCGTTGCCCACACGTCCGAATAAATTAGCTGTGAATCATAGAACCACGCATGTGAAAACCCTGCTTCTTCGGCAGCCTGTACCTCTCGCCACGCATCTATATACGACGGTATCCCAATGCCATAATCCATACTTTGCTCTCCTCGTGCCGGACGGTAAAATCTAAGAGTTGACGTTTCTCTCCATGCGAAGATACAGGATATTCATATGTTTAGTGAGTTTCAGAATCTCGACCGTTTTCGCACTACCCGAAAATCTTTCGGCGACCTAAATGGGAAACTTCTCCTTGCTAGTCCTTTCATGGCTGACTCTTACTTTGCCGGCACAGTTATATTCATATGCGCGCATAGCCAGTCAGCCGGTACTATCGGCTTTATCCTCAACAAACCAGTAGAAGAAAGTGCTGATCAACTGATCGAAGACTGGCTGGAACGGGCATCAGGGCCACGAATGGTATTCACAGGAGGACCTGTGGACAGTGAAGATGTTGTAGGGGTTGTGAAGCGAACAGAGCAGTCTGCATTGAATCCAGCATTCATTCATCTCACCCCAGATGTAGATGCCGTCGATCTAGATGATCTTTCCGCTGGCGACTTAAATACCGGGACGCCGTTCAGAATTTTTGCGGGCTTTTCTGGTTGGTCTCCTGGACAACTGGAAGCTGAAATTCATGCTGAGGGCTGGATGATTGCTCCCGGAATAATCGATGATATTTTCGATGATGATCCTAGCCAATTATTCGATAGGATCATGCGCAGACAGCCGGGGGGACTCACAGAATATTATCCCGTTGCAGCCCTCGACATGAACTAGTTCTCGACTGAGTAACTGATCTGCAAGAAAAACGCTATGCTTTGGACACAATAATCGGAAAAGGGGGGAAACTATGGGAGAAATGATCACCTATCCAGCTAACGGGCATGAGGGAACTGGCTACCTTGCCCGCCCGGAGGGCCAGGGGAATGGCAAAGCAGTCATCGTGATTCAGGAATGGAACGGTCTGAATGAACATATAAAAGATCTAGCCGATCGATTCGCTGGACAAGGATATATTGCACTTGCGCCAGATCATTACCATGGCGTGATTGCTGCGGAGCCTGACGAAGCAGGAAAAATGTTCATGGCGCTGAATATCTCGGAGACTGAGCAGGAACTCAGGGGCGGAATAGACATGTTACATGCCGAAACTGGTAACCCTGTAGGAGTCACAGGATTCTGTATGGGAGGGGCGTTGGCCTTGTTCGCAGCTTGCCAGAATTCAAACAAAGTCGGTGCTTGTGTAGATTTTTATGGTATCCATCCCAACGTCGAATATGATTGGGATTCACTGACCGCACCTGTGCTTGGACTTTGGGCTGAACATGACGATATGGTGAATCCACAACTAACAGGGTTTGCCGAAGCCTTGGCATCTAGACAACATAATTTCCATTTCAAGACCTACCCAGGCACAGCGCATGCCTTCTTCAATGACACCAATACTGAGGGGCATGACGTAGAGGCTAGTGCTGACGCATGGGAACTTACATTGGAATGGTTTGCAAGATATTTGTAGTTTAAGCTAGGTCCATTAAACGAAGGTAGAACGCCGCGCAGGGGCTCAATGACTAATACCAAGGACCGATCAATAATACTCATACTCGCGGCTGGTCTAATCGCACTGATCGGGCCAATCGTACGGTTTATTTTCCCGTTATTCGGTCTCGACATGGGCACGATAGCGGAAACTACATGTTTTGGCATTGCTATTTTAGGAGCAGCGTTCCTATTGTCTTGGACAACGGAAGCAGCAGAGGTAGACATCTCTAAAGGCTTGGCCGTTGCAGTCTTAGCCTTCATAGCAGTGCTACCAGAATATGCGGTCGATGCCTCCATTACCTGGAGGGCGGGAAAGGACCCCGAAGTTATAGGTCTCGCCGTCGCAAATATGACTGGGGCGAACCGAATACTAATAGGTCTCGCCTGGCCTATGGTGTTCTTCATCTTTTGGTGGTCTATTCGTAAGGCACGGACAATATCCAACCCACAACACGAACAGATATCTCTCCAGATGCCTGGCTCCATCTCAATAGAATTATCCTTACTCATCGTGGCAACAATCTACTCCTTCCTTCTTCCATTAAAAGGCGGAATTAGTGTTATTGATGCCGGTATATTATTTTCGATATTTGCTTATTATCTCTATATCATTGGTCGGCAAGACCCTGAGGAGCCGGATCTTATGGGTCCAGCTCGATTGATAGGCTCGCTCCCAAAAACACAAAGACGGCTCTCACTCGTTATGCTTTTCTTATTTTCGGCCATCATAGTCATCACCGCTGCAGACCCTTTTGCTCAGGGACTAGAACACACCGGGGAAGAACTGGGTATCGACAAGTTCCTTCTCCTGCAATTTGTCGCACCGTTCGCATCGGAAGCTCCCGAGTTTTTGGTCTGCGGTATCCTTGCCGCACGAGGACATGCGGCACTTGGAATGGCAGCACTAATTTCCTCGAAATTAAATCAATGGACTCTGCTCCTTGGAAGTCTACCCATAGTCTTCAGTGCCTCAACTGGTACCGTCACTGAGCTTCCATTAGAAGGTAGACAGCAGCTTGAGTTATTCCTTACAGCCGCTCAAAGCCTGTTTGCTGTGCTGCTATTTACAAATTTGAAACTGACTGTTCGGGGAGCGTTAGCCCTCATGGTGCTGTTTTTAGTTCAGGCAGTTCTTCCTTTCGATTCGGTTCGTCTAGCGGTTGGCATCTTGTATTTGATTCTGTCAGCTGGACTTATATTCCTCAGACGAAACGATATTAAAAGTCGTGCAAAGGAATTTCTACGTGAAGCACGAGGGCAGACTCAGGGTTAGCTCATTCCTCGTTCCTGATATGTGAAGATTGACCAGTTGAGCACTTTGCATGGTTTAATTGAAGAATGGACCAATCGTCATCCGGCTTCAACATTACAGATCAGGAATTTCTGCAGGGCTATTGGGAGACTACACTCTGGAAGCCACAGATCGTTGCTGACAACGTTCTGACAGGAATATACCTCGCAGATGCCTCGTATCGCTCTGCCCTTGCGGTCTTAATGCTTCAGGAATGTGTCGAGTCTGCCAGAAGACTAGCTACTATCGTTCTTGGTCTCACGAACTCCTCCGGCAACCTGGCTCAATATCTCAGGGAACCGCTGGCCGGTGCAACCGGTTGGAGAAGTATGGTGGATATCATTGAAAACAGATCTAGTGCCGAAGAGCTGATAGAAATGCTGCATCTCGACTTTCAAGCTGAGCAAAGTGTGAATGAATTACTAGATACACGAGGGCTGATTCACTACGCCGTTCCAGTTTCACTTTATGAGGCAGGATTACCAAGCGTAGTCATTCACCCCGCATCAAACGATAAGTCAGATCTTGTGCTGCAGAATCATGATCGAGACAGATCACCGGTTAGTGCGACTATACCCTTGGAGGAAGAACAAATTGTCGCACTTGGAGATGCTACCGGTGACTTTGTAACTTGGAGCAGAGATTTCCTTGGCGTATTCCTCGATATAGCGGCGAGTGAAAACTAAAATTAAGCCCTCGACCGCAAGGTAGACAAGGCTACACCGGCTGCAACGGATACATTCAATGAAGTGACAGTATCGCTGTGATTTTCTATACGTGTCAGCACGTCGCATGCTTCCCGGGTCAAACGTCTCAGCCCTTTTTCTTCATTTCCAAGCAACACAAGCCAAGGCCGATCAGCGTTCAGTGTATTCAGATTACTTTCTGCCTCTTCGGCCGTTCCAACAACCCAGACGTTCATAGATTTAATGGTTTCAAGAGCCTTAGCAAGATTAGGTGGCTGACTCAAAGGTAAAGCTTCTAATCCTCCCGCAGCCACGTCGTGAGAAATTGAAGTGATTGGTGATGTACGATCTCTTGTAATAATCATGCCGCGAGCTCCAAAAAACTGAGCGCTTCGAGCGATCGCACCTATATTCCGAGCATCTTGCACCCCGTCTACTCCTATCCAAATGTCTCCTTCTTTCGGGTCACTAAACATTTTGCTTATTGATATGGAAATTCTCGGTTTGATATGCAGCTCCCCAGCCGAAAGTCGCACATCACTGGTCTGCAACGAGAATTCTCTCTGTACAATGTCGATCCCGTGGCTTTCCGCCAGACCAATAATGTCACTCCACACCCTGGACTGTGCGGCATTTTTTGACACACGCAGTTCATCCACATCAGTCGGACGAACCTTGAGAGCGGTGATGATTGAATGGGGATTCCTCAGCTGAAGGGATTCACCAGCATCTATATGACCCGGCACTGATTTATGGGGCGGTCTTTTTTTGGCCCGGCGCTCACGCTTAAGCGGCACGAATCACGCTCCTTCTCTGAATCAGACGCTTGAATAGTGCAATACTAATCCACCTGTATTACTGGAAGCTGAAACACCGAACCTTCATCGATCACTGACGCAATTTGACTTTCGGGTATTGCGAATTCGGAAAGTATTTCCTTAGAGTGCTCGCCTATTATGGGAGCGGTACCTCGAGCGCGACTTTCAAGTCTGGAAAAAAATATTGGAGAGTCGACTGCTGAGACCGTCCCAGCCACAAGGTCTTCCTGTTCGGTAATCATCTTCCGTTCAGCAAAGTGAGGATGCTTGGCCGCCTCAAATGCGGTGAGGCTTACTCCGTAAGGTGCTCCTTCGGAATCCATCCGATCAGCAATGTCACTAGAGCTTAATTTACCCACCCAATCAGACACTTGAGCATTGGCGGCAGGACCAGATTCTGGCATAGAGCTTTCATCTCCAGTAAGCGCTCTGGAAATCCTGGCCCAGTTACGTGCGTTACCGATATTAATGGATATCATCTTGCCGTCAGCCGCTCGATGCAGTGGATGACGAAATGACTGGTAATCCTCCTCTTTAAGTCCGTTGAGTATCGGCTCCATCACCGAATTCATCATTTGAAGCTGAGAGTCCATCAGGCTCACATCAACGACTTGTCCTTTACCGTCTTTCTCTCTGGAATACAACGCAGCAAGAATTCCAGAGAACGCGTTGGAACCTGTAACCAGATCCGCAACAGTGACCCCAGGGGCAAATACTTCGTCCGTGTTAGCCGCCTCCTGCTGCACCCACAGCCAACCGGCTTCAGCATGAGCAGTAGCACCAAATGCTCGACGCGACGAATCCTGTCCAAAGCCCGACAGTCCTGCATATATCAACCGAGGGTTTAGTTCCAAACACGCCTTCGGCCCGAATCCCAATGTATCCATTACACCGGGTTTGAAATTTTCCAATACTACGTCTGTTTTAGACAATAAAGTTCGTATAAGTTCCTTCGAAGCAGGCGCTTTCAGGTCAATAGAAAGTGACCGTTTACCGAGATTATTAGTGATGCCGCCAGCTGTCCGAAGTGTCGCTGCCTGCTCTCTCGTGACAGAGCCTGTTTCATCGACTTTCCCCTTAGGAATTTCATCGATTTTTATAACATTCGCACCTAGATCAGCAAGCATTCTAGAGCAGTAAGGACCTGCCACCACGCGGGTAAAGTCTAGAACAATTATGTCCGAAAACATTTGGCTACCATCCTCTTCCGTAATTAGAGATAGCCCATTTGCTTCGCTTCGTGCGTAAGTTCGTCTCTGAACTGGGGATGAGCGAGTCCTATAATTGCCTTTGTGCGTTCAGGTATGCTTTTACCCTTCAACTGTGCAGCACCAAATTCAGAAACGAGATAATTAACTTCCATACGAGGAGTGGTCACCACAGCTCCTGGTTTCAGAACTGGTACCACGCGTGAAAGAGTTCCACTTTTAGCTGTAGAGTAAAACGCTACAATTGACTTGCCACCGGGGGAATCAAATGCACCACGTGCAAAGTCATGTTGCCCTCCCGTGCCGCTGTATTGCAACGTCCCGATCGATTCTGAACAACATTGTCCCGTGAAATCAACTTCAATAGTCGAATTCACTGATACCAACGAGTTGTTCCTTGCGATGTTCGGGGGGAAATTCGTATAGGAAACTGGCCTAGCTTCGATTACTGGATTGTCATCCAGAAAGTCATACATTCTTCTACTACCGGCAGCGAATGCCCACAAAGCCTTACCTGGATGGAAAGTTTTGTTTGATCCTGTCGCCACCCCATCCTGTATGAGGTCAACCATACTGTCCGTAAACATCTCAGTATGTATCCCTAGATCTTTGTGGTTTTTCAGAGACTGAGCTACTGCATTCGGCACCCCACCTATACCTAGCTGAATCGTGGCTCCGTCCGGCACCATTTCAGCGATAATTTCACCCATAGCATCATCCTCATCACGACGGGCTGGAGTTGGGAGCTCAGGAATTGAACTATTCTCTTCAACGATTGCATCTACTTCACTCACATGAATAAATGAGTCACCATGGACTCTAGGCATATTTTCATTCACCTGAACGATAGTTTTCTTGGCGACACGTGCGGCAGTACTCGTATAGTCGACAGATACACCAAACGACATATATCCATTCTGATCCATCGGGGACACGGTTGTAATACACACGTCATTTTGGATGAACTCAGATACCAGTCTCGGTACTTGATGAAAATAATTCGGAATGAAATCTGCAACACCTGAAGCCAAAAAATCACGATCGCCTGCCGACGCGTAAAGTGAATGCCAATGAATGACGTCCCGTACTTCTTCAGCCAGCAGGTACTCACGCGTTGCCGCGAGAGGAAGCAAGGAATACATATGTAGTTCAGTCCATCTATTTTGTTTTGCACCAACATTTATTTCTCTGAGTATTGCAGGTGGTTCAGCAAATCCAATAGTCTGGATGATGTGAGAGCCGTCAGGTATCAGGCCCACAGCTTCCTCGGCACTTTGCAGTTTTTCCTTATATAGTTGTTCCCAGTTGTTAGCCATAACTCCCCCTATACAGAACAGCTCGACAAAATTAGTCTTGGCGAATTGTAACTGACTATAGTTACTGAGGTGAAACGGAAATGCCAGGTTTTTTTTTGAAGTGCATGAGTAGTAACCTGTTGCTAGATATTTTGGGGAACAATCATGACCGAGACGTCGACCAACGATAGTTTTTTAGATGATATCGGACTTATAGCGCCGCTCTATGATCTCGACTTTCTAGCCTTCCCTCGAGAAGACATTGATTTCTATATATCCTTAGGCGAAATATACGGGCCGAACATACTGGAACTTGGAATCGGTACTGGACAGATTGGTTTAGCACTTGCCGAGGCAGGTGCTAATGTCACCGGTGTAGATATCTCAGCGGAGATGTTAGAAATTACTGCCAGCAACGCTCAGGAAAATAACATAAAGATTGAGCTTGTATGTCAGGACATGCTGGACCTCAAACTCGATTCGAACTTCGGTTTAGTCTGTGCGCCGATGGGCACCATTCAACATTGCCAAAACATCGAAGAAGTTGTGAAGATGTTCTCTACAATCGAACAATATCTTGCTCCGGATGGTATCGCAGTTATAGATGCTGATTCGCCTAACCCAGATGATTTTTCACCGCCACCGCTACCTCCAATCCAGCACTGGTCGCAGTTTACTCACTTAGGAAGTGAAAATTCGCCTTCTCAGGTGACCAAAACTGTTGTGATCGAACCGGAGCCCGCGACTTCAACAAAGCACGTCACCTGGCATTATGACATTGCGACGATCGGAAATAATGATAATCAGGTTCATGGCTCAGGATTGCTGTCTCGTGTGACTGTCGAATTCTCACTCTTAACTATCACCAAACACGAAATGGAACTCGCTGCGCGACTAGCAAATCTTGAAATTATCGACACGTTCGGAGACTATGACTTAAACGAATATGGGGAAGGAGTAAGACTCATAGCATTACTCCGAAAAATTAGTAAATAGATTTGACCTCTTCCGAATGTAAGTAGAAAGAAAAATGAACGATATAGAAATTGCATTAGATGCGATGGGTGGTGATTACGCCCCGGTGAGCACNATTGAAGGCGCTCTGATGGCGNTCGACCAAGGAGTAAGTACCACGCTNGTTGGNGATGAGGCTGTCCTNACNNAGCANCTGCTGNANAGGAATGCCCTCAANCNATTNCGAATTATCCANGCNNCNGACGTAGTTCCAATGGACGAGCATGCAGCTCTATCTGTACGTAGAAACCGNAACACTTCACTTTGGGCNGGNGTNGAGGCTTTAAAATCGGGTACNGTATCAGGNTTCATNTCNGTTGGTAATACGGGNGCAGCGATGNCTACNGCNCTTGCNGGCCTGGGNCGANTNCCAGGGATCGAAAGNCCAGCTCTCGGAGGTGTCCTGCCAACAGTGGATGNGAANCAGGTTATGTTTCTGGATATAGGAGCCAATGCNGACGCCAGACCATCGCAGNTAGTCCAGTTTGCACANATGGGTACGGCATATATGCGGTCGGTATTCAATATTGACCAGCCCAAAGTTGCGNTGTTNTCNATCGGCNGTGAAGAAACNAAAGGCTCCAATCTGGTGATCGAAACCCATCAGCNTTTAAAAGAAGCCACNAANTTAAACTTCGCCGGAAATGTTGAAGGTCATGAAATTTTGANTCGTGGANCGTCGATCGGNGGTGTCGANGTAATTGTGACTGATGGCTTCACCGGCAATATGTGCNTAAAGCTTGCTGAGGGGGTTATAGGAACTCTNCTCACTTCCGTNCGNAATGAAACCGATAAAAGTATNAGGGCTAAAGTCGGNGGACTGTTATTGAGCCCCGCTCTGAAATACACGAGNGATCAGCTAGATTANCGCCGACATGGAGCNGTCATGATGNTGGGAATACGACGCCCTGTATTTATTGGACATGGCCGGAGCGACGCTACAGCGATCGCATCCGCATTGNTAACAGCTGACAACGCTGTAAGACAGGGACTGACAGAAGCACTCCAAAAACAAGCTGAATCAATCANCTAAGTTTNNACCNTCAGNGGTCAGNCGTGTTACCCTATTGTGAATTAATAAACTATCAATCGTTACGGAAACGAGGCAGAAAATGGCAAAACCTTCAGACACAAGTGATAACACCTTCGACTCTGATGTACTTCAGAGCGATCTTCCTGTGCTCGTTGATTTTTGGGCACCATGGTGTGGACCTTGCCGAATGGTGGCCCCTGTCGTAGAGGAGCTGGCCGATGATTACGAAGGCCAAGTAAAATTTGTAAAATTGAATACCGACGAGAACCCAATGGTGGCTAGTCAGTACGGCATACGGAGCATCCCAACCCTACTTATCTTCAAAGGCGGAGAACAGGTAGGCCAAGTAGTTGGATTTAGACCAAAGTCTGATTTGGAATCAAATCTCAAGGATGCGATCGCTTAGCTAGTCAGCCCTTTTTCCCTTTTCGATTTTCTTACCTCGCTCTTCCTCGAGTCGACCGAGTGCTCGGCCTAGATCAGGGTTGGGATCTTTTCTTAACCCATATGCCTGACGCCCCTCATGATCCTCTGGCAAGTATTCTGTGATGGGAAGACCTTCCTCATCGCAAAAAAGCAGTCAGTGACAGTACTTCCAGCGCTGCATTTCCTCACACGGGCAAATCCACGACTTCTTTTTGATTTCTTCTTCTTTATCTTCAAAAAACATACAGGGACACAATTGTTTGCCGGTCTCGTCTATGTTCTTGGCAAGTCCTATGACCAAAAAGTCTGTAATCTCTCTATTTGGATGTAAAAACGTTCCTGACTTGCCAGCAAAATTCTCGACAAATTTTTCCATCTTGGCGACATTACCAGTACTTGCCTGAGCTCGATCCTCATCGGTCGGTTCGTCCAACTTATACTCTTCGGAATTATCGTCTGACATCTTCACTCCTGAAGCCGAATCTTAACACGCCCTTTAGCTGAAAATACTACTTTCTCATACCGTAACTAAGGTAACATCTATGTGGGAGTGGATAGTGTCCGGTGGCGCTCGCGGTCTTCAAAACCGTTGTGAGGCAACGTCGTTGTCTTAGGTGGGTTCGACCCCCACGCATTCCCGCCAACCTTAGTCTTTTCGCTCCGAACTGGAGTCGTCAAACCTCAGTCAGCAACCAACCTCACCATCATTGCCACAGCATGTCGACAGTGTCCGGGCACGCTTGGCGTAGTTTTTCGTAACCTGCCATACCTTCAAAAAAAACGGATCTTCAGACTCCTGCCAATTCATTACCCACGCGCGTATATAGTCCGAGGGAGTCAGCTGCTTATCGCTCATTTTCAAGCCCTCCAAATCTGTTATTCTCTGATAATAGCTTGGAATAGTACCAGCAACCATCCACAATAGATGAGATATGCATTGTTACGTTTTTATGACAAATATGTTTCAGATATGTTACAATATATCTCAGGATGATGTGAATACAAGGAGGTTATGATGAAGCTGATTATTGGGTACATCAACCCGTTC
>PBOW01000060.1 GCA_002725365.1 Chloroflexota bacterium
CCGCTCCAGCACCTGCTGCTGAAGACTCAGCAACATCTGCACCAGAAGCAACTGAGGACACAACTGAAACTCCAGTCGAAGAAGAACCCGAAACTCCGGTAATTGCTAGGCAGGAAGCTGCACCAATTTCAGGTGTGCCAGCAGCGCATCCACCGCGCTTATCTCCCGCCTCAATAGCTGTTCTTACTTTATTTGTCGGCTCAGCCTATCTAATGCTTGTATTCCCCGGACCTATCTTCCTGACACTAACCTGGGCTGAATCATTGTTCGAATTGTTAAGAATAGAGAATGGAAGTGGGGTTGGATTAACCGTTGTAGCGCTACTGCCACTTAATGTACTTTTCCTTTTTCTTTTTGTACTCTTACAGACGAAACAACTGTCATACTTTGCTTCCAAATCAGACCGTAATATCTCAAAATGGCGACAGAATTCCGGTGAATGGCGACGTAATGAAGAATCACGACAATACAACTTGTCCGAGCTAGTAAATGCAGTCGCTAGAGATAGATTCGATTTCCCAAACGAAGAGAATTCTGATCTGCGTTCGTACGTTAATTGCCCCGAGCCAAGCTTTGGGATTGAACCACGAGGAACCGGCGAAAAGATATTCCCTGACATCGTTACCGTGATTGAGCCAGGAAATTATCCAATTGCTATTGCCCAAATAGAATCAAGAGAAACCGTAACACGTGAGCAAGCTGACTATGTTTGGGCTCTATACGAAAACAAGAATTGTCCTCTCTACCTCTACGTACCCGCAGGCCTAGGAGCGCAAGCTAAAGATTACGCTCGTTCTGCCAACATAAAAAATATCAAATTCCGGACCTGGCGTTGGTCTCCGCAAGGCATGGTCATCAAGGAACTTTAAACACAACTTAATTTCACCCATTTGCGCTGTATTAGAACATATGTTCTAATACTACTAGTGGAGACCATGGCGTAACAATGGGGGAAAATATGGACTTAATTGCTCTAGATCAAATACAAGAATTTATTACGGTGTCGAATTGGAACAATAGTGATTCAGGTTGGCATATAGCGTTTCTCTTTGCTTTGGTGGTGGTGATAAATATCCTATTGGGAATCCAATGGAGAGGGGCAGAGCTATCGATGACCACAATTCATGTTGGTTCCTCGAAAGCTGAACAGCACCCACACACACCACCGTCTAGGCATAGCTTAAAGCTATAATCACAAGAGAAATTCATGACTGAACAGTACCTAAAGCAACAGGATGAAATTAACAATATCCAACCTTCTAGAAATTCCTGACATTGGCTCGCTCAGAGTGCTTGTAGCTAGGAAGTGGCCTGGCTTACGTGCAAAAGAAGAAGTAGATCAATGGGATCCAGATCTAGCGGCTTCTGTTGAGCTTTCTCATCTTCTGACAAGTAAGAGAATTTCAGAATCAAAATTTGTGGAGCAGTATCGAAAGGAACTGGAAAGTAATTACTCACTGGTTCCCTGGCTTGCAGCGATAGCAAATAACTCAGGGCTAACTCTCGTCTTTGATCCATCAGATCCAACAACGGAAGTATGTGTAAAAATCTTGGCGGAGCAAGTATCTGTTAGTTCATCCTAAAGTCGGAACTCTCGACTATCATATCCCGAGGTAGTTCAACAGCGAGCTAGTACGGTTCGCGTGAGTTAGGAGTCAATAATGCGTCTCGGTATATCAATAGGTTATTCAGGACCAAATCTTAATATCCCAATCGATTTTATCCAACAAGCGGAAGCATTAGGATATGACTCACTCTGGACAGCGGAGGCCTACGGCTCAGATGCTATAACTCCCCTAGCCTATATTGCTGCACATACAAAAAACATTCGACTTGGTACAGGAATTATTCAAGTAGCAGGCCGTACACCAGCTATGACTGCAATGCAGATGCAAACCCTCGATGCTCTCGCCGGAGGAGGAAGGGCGATTGCTGGACTCGGTGTATCGGGGCCCCAAATCGTAGAGGGTTGGTACGGGAGACCGTGGGGGAGACCCTATTACCTATTAAAGGATTACATCAGCATCATGCGAAAAATATCCCTTCGAGAAGAACCGGTTGAACACGATGGGAAACAAATCTCTTTACCTTTCCATGGTGAAGGAGCGCTCGGGATTGGCAAACCTCTAAAATCTATTCTCCACACTAATCCCGATATGCCGATTTGGCTGGGAGCTGGTGGACCTGCAAATCTTCGTTTAGCCGGTGAACTCTGTGATGGAGTTCTTCCGCTAGGATTTGTACCCAATCGGATGCCCGAATACAGATCGCAGATTGAAGAGGGCTTCCGAAGAGCGGGTGGCAGCGAAACTAGTGGCAAATGGTGGGATTCATTCGAATTCCAGGCCAGTGTCACCGTCAACGTTACCGATGATGTACGAACTGCGTTTAGAGCTATGAAGCCAGGAATAGCTCTGTACGTTGGAGGCATGGGGCACAAAAATATGAATTTTCATAAACAGCAAATGATCGCTCGGGGATACGGTGAAACGGCAGAACGAATCCAAGAGTTATACCTTGCAGGTCGAAAAGCCGAAGCACTTGAAGAAATTCCTGATGAATATTGTGACGAAGGATCATTAGTTGGATCTAAGGACCGGATTAAGGAGCGCTTCAAGGTCTGGGCGGATTCAGGCATTACGGGACTCACTGTAAATACCAAAGAAACTGAAGCGTTAGAACTCATGGCTAAGATCGCTGATATCGCACCAGTCCATGCCCAATAACACTTGACAGGCTAGAGCTGAGCTTTTAACCTACTTACTCAGTTACTTTGTGTACAAGATACACAAAGATGAAATNGGTANAAGAAATATGCCAATGGTCACGAAACCAAACCCNTACTACCCAGTATCGCAACTGCAATGCGAAACTGATCTTAATTTAGAAACNCTGCCGCTCGCTGAGGAAGTATCTTTTCCAGCTTGGCAAGCTGAAATCCCCGAGTCTTACTGGAAATTGGATTCTGCAACGCTTACTGAACGAATCGAGGCTGCTCGGGCTAAATTAGGGTCAGAAGTAGCTGTACTCGGCCACCATTATCAGCGAGAGGACATAATTCAGTTCGCTGACGACATTGGTGACTCTTTTGCACTGGCAGAATACGCGGCAAAACGACAAGATTCTAAATATATAGTCTTTTGTGGAGTGCACTTCATGGCGGAGGCAGCCGATGTACTCTCAGCAGACCATCAACAGGTCATCCTTCCAAACATAGAAGCTGGCTGCTCCATGGCTGACATGGCTCGTGAAGATGATGTGATCAATGCATGGCATGAACTTGAGACTCTCTTGGGTCAAACGAGCGACATAATACCGGTCACGTATATGAATTCCACGGCTAGCTTGAAGGCTTTTTGTGGCAAACATAATGGAATAGTCTGCACTTCATCAAACGCAGAAAAAGTTCTGACTTGGGCCTTTGAACAAGGTAAAAAAGTCCTGTTCTTCCCTGATCAGCATCTAGGAAGAAATACAGGCCACAATTTAGGTATCCAGTTGGAAGACATGGTGTTGTGGAACTGGCGCCTTCCAACTGGTTCATTAGGCGGCATCGATCAAACTGCCTTGAAAGATTCCAAAATAATCCTTTGGCAGGGACACTGCTCGGTGCATCAGCGATTCACTCTAAAACAGATAGAAGATGCGCGCGAAGAATTCCCAAGCGTCAAAATCGTGGTCCACCCTGAGTGTAGGTACGACGTCGTACAAACTGCCGACGCCAATGGATCTACCGCTTTCATTGCGGAATACGTAAAAAATGCTGAGCCGGGATCGATCATTGGAGTGGGAACCGAGATTAATCTAGTATCACGCTTAGCCAAGGAAAATCCTGATAAAACTGTTTTTTGCCTAGACCCGGTCGTATGCCCCTGCTCAACCATGTATCGGGTCCATCCAGCGTATTTGGCATGGGTGTTAGAGGGATTACTGGAAGGTGATGTTCGTAACGTCATCACCGTCGATCAGGAAACTCAGTCTTTTGCTCGTGTTGCCCTGAATCGCATGCTTGCAATGAAATAAGTAATTCCGTCTCTTGCATTAACGGCGTAAGCGGTTAGTTCGGACTAAAAATGTATGATCTCATTGTTGTCGGTTCTGGGATCGCTGGACTCTATGCCAGCATCCGGGCCAATGAGGCAGGGCTGAAAGTCCTATTAATCACGAAATCAAATATCGACGAGGCGTCAACAAAGTATGCTCAGGGTGGTATTGCAGCTGCTGTTGGCGCTGGGGACAGTCCCCAGAAGCACCTGCAGGACACTATCGCGGCGGGGAATGGTCTTGTAAATGAGGAAGCAGCACACATCCTATGCTTCGAAGCCGCTTCACGAATAAACGATTTAAGTAGATTTGGTGTACGGTTTGACTCGAACAACGGTATGGTCAGTCTTGGTAGAGAGGGTGCTCATTCAGAGCCTCGAATCCTCCACGCGAGAGGCGATGGAACCGGTCTCGAAATTGAATCATCACTCGCAAAACGTGCGCAAGAGAATTTCGACATTAGAGAAAATACTATACCCCTTGAGATTATTTTGAGTGGGGAAAATTCAAAAATAAGCGCCACTGGAATCAGGACCTTAGATCTAACAACCGGCGTTGAGGAAAATGTCAGTGCTCGGAATATAATGCTTGCGACTGGTGGTGCAGGACAAGCATACTCAGTGACAACCAATCCCAAAGTATCGACTGGTGATGGCATCGCGCTCGGTTTCCAAGCAGGTGCCATAGTCAGTGACTTGGAATTCACTCAGTTCCATCCCACAGCACTGGTGCTCCCTGACCGGCCCGTCTTTCTTATTTCTGAGGCATTGAGAGGAGATGGTGCACGACTATTAAATAGTCATGGCCAAAGGTTTATGGCAAGGTATAGCAGTGATNTGGACCTGGCACCCCGCGATGTTGTCGCTCGAGCGATAGTTGAAGAGTGTCGACGTGAAAACACTCAAAACGCATGGTTGGACATTCGAAGCGCTACTACCGGGAACTCGGCCGAATGGCTAATGGCCAGATTTCCTCAGATCAGTTCGTCATGTGCGGATGCGGGTATTGACATATCAAAGGACCTAATTCCGGTATCACCCGCAGCACATTATTTAATGGGCGGATTATGCACAAATACAGATGGTGAAACATCCGTCCCNCACCTTTTCGCNATTGGNGAGACAGCGTGTACAGGAGTACATGGAGCGAATAGACTCGCAAGTAATTCATTACTTGAGACAGTAATATTCGCGCACCGCGCAATCGAAAAAATCCAGACCGGCAACGTAAGTTCATTTGAGATAGATGGGAGCACACACCTAATCCCCATATCGATGAAAAAGCCAAATGGATCTAAAAGTATTGACCCCCGGACGGTGAGAGAGTCTATTCAAAAGACCTTGTGGGACAAGGTTGGAGTGGTGCGGACTAAAACCGGTCTAGAGCAGGCAAATGAAGAAATCAAATACTTGTNTGCAAACTTTCAATCTGACGGAAGTAGGAACGGGTATGAGACTGGTTCNTTGTTGATCGTTGCANAGATTATGATTGAGGCTGCGGTTCGNCGAACCGAATCACGAGGGGCCCATTATCGATCTGATTACCCTCACGAAAACGACTCATGGAGGACTCATATCTTCTATAAACATGAAGAAATTCGATGAACGAAAGGAATCCTGATGGAACTGTACCCGCCCCATNCTGACCTCGTGGATCAAATCGTAAANGCAGCACTNGACGAAGACCGAGCACGCCTNGATATATCAACAGCNGCATCAGTGGATCCTGAGCAACTAGGCGTGGGAGTTATTTGGTACAAGGAANACGCAGTGGTATCTGGCCTACAGTGTGCAGNGTCTGCCTTTCGGCAACTTGACGTTGAGGTCGTCTGGACTCCTCTCGTTCACGACGGTGACTTTGTTCAGGAAGGCCACTCTGCTGCACGTATCGAGGGGAAATTAGCAGCGATTCTCTCGGCAGAGAGAGTGGCATTAAACCTACTGCAACGCCTATCTGGTACTGCCACCGCAACTCGTCATTTGGTTTCACTAGTCGAAGAATTTTCTAATACTATCGTTGTTGATACTCGTAAAACCACACCTGGTCTACGGACCCTTGAGCGTTATGCCGTACGATGTGGTGGAGGTAGGAATCATCGAGACAACCTACAAGATGGCATATTAATTAAGGATAATCACATAAAGGCAGCCCGCATGCGAAACTTATCCTTATCGCAATTAATAGAACGCATCAAGCAGAATTCACCTCATTTACTCAAAATTGAAATTGAAGCTGACAGTAAAGAGCTCGCCGAGGAGGCATATTTAGGGGGAGCAGACATAATTATGCTNGACAACATGGCCCCCTCTCAAATGAAAGATGTGATTTCCGAATTAAAGCTGAAAGACGTTGGGCGTAGNGTNCTTTTTGAGGCGTCTGGAAACATAAACAGTGCAACAATAAGGNGTGTAGCCGAAGCCGGCGTTGATATTGTCTCNGTGGGTGCAGTGACGCATTCGGTTAAGGCTACGGATATTGCACTGGACATAGACATTTACTAGGCGGGAAACTTGCAGAAGCTACTTCTAATTTCAGGGGATTCAGCCCCATTCTATCGATCAGTTGCGGAAGCTCTGTGCGATCGATTCGATAAGATGCTCCTGATCGAAGTCTCAGACTTCAANAAATTTATTTACTCAGGATTACAACCGGATAACCAGACAGNAAAAATAACAACTCAGCAGCACAACATCGGAATAGAAGGGGCCACAGCCACGGCGGCGGCGGCTCTCGAAGCACGATATGGTGTAATCATTCTGGACCACGTTTCTAATAAGAGCACCCTGGCTCATTATGAACATTTGATTACAAAGCATGGAATTGAAGAGGTCAATGGAGTGTCACTCAGAATGACCGAAAACGACGCTGACGGTGATGCACCAGAGCTATTTGGAAAGGTCATTTCGTATGAACGAGAAGACCAATATCTAGAGATCGCCGACTTAATCCAAGANTTGATCGGAAAAGGGGAAACTGTTATCTCGNTGGCAGAGTAGCTAGTTACTAATCAACGAACACCACGACTTTCAGCTGATANCAAAAACTCCGATAGTGTGTCACTGGAGACACCAAANCCTAACCCCTCAACGCTTGTACCCGTAAGTTTAGAGGTNATGACTCCGACTANTTTCCCACATGCGTTAAATACTGGTCCGCCGCTGCTCCCCGGACTAATAGCCGCGTCTGTCTGTATTTCCTCGATGCCATTTTGGATAAANACTCTAGANATGACTCCATATGTAACTGACGATACGGCCCCTAGGCCTTNAGGGAAACCNGTCACACCAATCTTCATTCCAATGTCACTGTCAGAGATTTCGGCTACGGCAACCGGCAGACCCATAGTAGAAGAATCCTCTATTCGTAGAAGGGCGAGGTCTCGAGATTTGTCTGTGGTGATAACACGAGCACTGTATGAAATTTTGTCCTTCTTTAGCCTCACTGANCCATGACCTCTCACTACATGCTCATTAGTCACAAAATNTGATTCNCCTATATAGAATGCCGAGCCCGTTGACGAAGAGTAGAAGTTATCAATTTCTACTTTGAAAGTGACTTCACGAACAGCTTTAGTTGCATCCTCAATTTTGCAAGAATTCACAGGTAGATTCTCGAGTTGCTTTATTAATTTCTGATCCTGATTTTTCTGGGCCGCAACCTCCTTCTCAAGGCCGCTACTGATTTCACGTTGAGCTTCAATCTTCTCGGTCAGGTTTGAGTTTTTATCCTCCTGTAATTCCAGCACAGTCCTAATTTCNCGTATAGCATCTTCGATTCGCGCAATCGACTCGATTTGTGCATTGANCACAGACGTTTGCTGCTCAATAAGAATTTTCTGATCCTGAATTCGCCCNNAGTGAATATTTATCTGGTCAGTGAGTGCATCAGTTTTATTATATGAAGCTGACAAGACTTCCAATTGTGACTGCGCATCATCTAATCTAGATAATAGTGAATCAAGACTGGACCTAAGTTCGACTTCTGATGTGCCCACTGACACCGAATACTCCAAAATAACGGCTTCCAAATTTTTGACGTCTGAGCGTAAAAGTCTGTTCTCTTCCCTTAATGCATCGATCTTATCGGTTCCTCCCGTACAAGAAATTATCAGGAATAATCCGAATACGACGGCGAATAATTTTGCAGACATCTCTAACTAAACTCCGCCCATTTACCGCGAACCGGTTTTGTTTCCTTACATTTAATCTTAGTGTTTATAATTCAAGTCGTAGTGCCCGCGTCTCTCAGATCAAATCATGATCATCAATTACTAAATTCAAGGGACCACGCACTGCGGCTGAAACTGTCATATCCGCGCCAAACACACCTAGTTCCACATTCGATACTCTGGACGCCAGGTTACGCGCTAGCCCATCGAATAGTTCCTCAGCGGCAGCGGGCGCAGCAGCTTTGAAAAATGTAGGGCGCCTACCTTTTTTCGATTCACTAATCAATGTGAAATTAGGAATCAAGAGTATAGATGCTCCCAAATCCAAGCAAGAGTACATCAATCTGTCAGATTCATCAGGAAAAACTCTTAGATTAGCTACCTTCAGGCCAAACTTGTCCAGAAGTTCATCTGTGTCAGTCTCACTAATACCCAAATAAATCAAAAGGGCCTGATCTACCTGAGATTCTATAACTCCGTTCACTGACACTTTCGCTTCGGATACTGCCTGGAGAATCGCTCGCATATCTATCCCTTGTCAGTTGACTCAGGGACCTTGCTTTTAGCAGGCTCATTGGAACCGATATCGGCAGAATTCGTAGCTGAAGATTGAGTTTCTTTGGTTGCGTTCGATTGCTTCGAATTACTTTCACCACGTTCAGCTGTCTTGTAAAAGCCAGATCCCTTGAAAACAAGTGCCGGAGGGCTCAACAGGCGTCTAGCTGCACTATCACATTCTGGACAGCTCTGATCAGTAGACGAACCGAATGGAAGTTTTAGTTCGAAGGTCTGGTCACAAGCATCACAGTGATAATCATATTTGGGCATTGCTCAATCCTTAAATACATATACTATCTTCATATAGCTTCTGGCAAAATCCCCTACCCACTAGCCATTACTCGAATTAAAAGAGATACTGTTCCTTCGGTCATTTTAGGCGGGTTTGCTCTAAAACCGATTAGTCACGTAACATTCGAAGTGACCAATTTGAAGGAGACTTTTGTACATGGCGACTGTGACAATGAGAGATCTACTTGAGGCAGGTGTTCATTTCGGGCACCAAACTCGGCGGTGGAATCCGAAAATGGATCGTTTTCTGTACGGTGCCCGCAATGGGATTCACATCATCGATCTTGGAAAAACCGTAAAGGCTCTTGGTGAAGCACTCGCAGCAGTTCGGGAAACAGCTGCAAGTGGTGACCAGATATTGTTTGTCGGAACAAAGAGGCAGGCACGGACAATAATTGAGACTGAGGCCAATCGATGCGACATGCCCTTTGTAACAACTCGTTGGCTAGGTGGAACCTTGACAAATTTTTCTACTATTCACGATCGTATTAGCAAATACATCGAGTTGTCGGAAGAAATAGAATCCATTAACGCTAGCCTTGAAGAAAACACTGACTTGACTTCAGTGGGAACAATTGAAGAAGGACAGGAAGAGACTCATCGAAAGTCCCCGTCTGGCCTGACTAAGCGCGAATTAGTAGGCAGGCAGAAAAATTTTGAGCGAATGCATCGATTTTATTCCGGAATGCAGAATATGGAGCGACCGCCGGGCCTTGTATTCATAGTAGACCCAACACTCGATGAAATTGCAGTGAAGGAAGCCAATCGATCAGGAATAAAAGTAGTTGCTCTTTGTGACTCCAACTCTAATCCTGACAACATAGATTTTCCAATTCCGTCCAATGACGATGCGCTTCGAGCAATCCAACTTATCACCTCCAGTGTTGCGGATTCTATTATCGAAGGCATAGCAGTTGGTGAAATTGAGCAGGAATATGATGCAGATCTTGCTGCTTCAGTGCAGACTTCTACAGAAGAGATTACAGACCAGGAACCGGAAGAAGCTAGCCAATAACACTGGCGCTTCATAAGTTGTTCTTACGATTCAGGAGGTTCATAGGATGGTAACTACTGCCGATGTTAAGGCACTTCGCGAAGCTACCGGCGCTGGGGTGATGGACGCAAAACGCGCACTCGAAGAAGCAAGTGGTGATTTCGAAGCTGCGAAAGCGATTATTCAACAGCAGGGATTGGCAAGCGCCGCTAAAAGAGCAGATCGAGAGACCAATCAAGGAATAGTTACCGCTTACACTCACCCAGCTGGCAAAGGTGGAGGACGAATCGGTGCAATGGTCGAACTCAATTGCGAGACAGATTTCGTAGCAAGAACTGATGAATTCCAGGAGCTCGCTCGGGAAGTTGCCATGCAGGTAGCTGCAATGAATCCGTCAGTGGTAAGTTCTGATGAACTCTCGGATGACATAGAGGGCGACGCGGAACAGCTTGTACTTCTAAATCAGACATCGATCCGTGATAGCAGTAGAACCATCGGTGACATGGTCCAGGACGCGATCGCGAAAACAGGCGAGAATATTCGCGTTACGCGATTTTCTCGGTTCGAAATCGGCGGCTAACCCATACGCGCTCAAGGATCAGAATGAACCATTTGTCATTTAGTGTGAGTTAAGATGTACTCTAGCAATTAAGTGAGCTCTAGATGTCTGACACTACCACAGAAGATTTAATATTTGCGGCCGAGGAAAAAATGGACAGTGCCGTAAACGCACTGGACCGTGACCTAATTCAAATCAGATCAGGAAGAGCAAGCTCGGCTATGGTTGAAAACCTGTCAGTAGAGGCTTATGGGAGCCCTACCCCCTTACAACAGATCGCATCGATCTCAATACCTGAAGCTCAGCTGATCATGATTCAACCGTACGACCCATCAACCGTTGACTCTGTCATGAAAGCTATACAAATTTCTGATCTTGGCATCACACCATCAACCGACGGTAAAGTAGTGAGATTGCCTATACCCGCATTGACTCAGGAACGGCGCAAAGATCTTGTGAAACAGGTCCAGCAAAAGGCAGAAGAAAGTCGGATTTCTATACGAGGGTCACGCAGATCAGCCAATGATGATTTAAAAAAGTTAAACAAAACTAGTGGAATTGGAGAAGATGAAGAAAGAAGAGCACAGCAAGAGATAGAACAACTCACAAAAAAATATATTTCTGCTGTCGATAGCAAAATCAGCCAAAAAGAGCAAGAGCTCCTCGAAATATAGTGTTTAGATGTATCAAACAGACATGTGTTATAGCCCCAACATCCATGGTTCGAGTTTTCTGGTCTAATGACAGAAGCTGATAAGAATCCAAAAGTGAATTTCCCTAAACATGTGGCCATCATTATGGACGGTAACGGCCGTTGGGCTACGGAAAGAGGATTAGAGCGCAAGGATGGGCACAGAGCTGGAGCTGAATCAATAAGACCAGTAATACAGCGCCTTGGCGACCACGGAGTTCCTGTAGTCACACTTTTTGGATTTTCTACGGAAAATTGGGGTAGGCCACAGTTCGAAGTTGATGCGATATTTCGATTAAGTGGTCATTTTATAGATCAATATTTAGACGAACTTCACAATAGTGAAGTTAGACTACAACATCTCGGACAAATCGATGCTCTCCCAGACTGGTTAGTGAATAAGGTGGAGGCCGCGGTAGAAAAAACTAGACCAAACAGTGGAATGATCCTCAATCTTGCTTTCAACTACGGTGCCCGTGCTGAAATAGTCCATGCAGTCCGTGAAGTGGTAGAGAGAAACATTCCTACTGCCGAGATCACTGAATCTCTTTTTGAATCATTTTTACAGACTACGGACCTCCCCCCAGTGGACCTCCTAATACGAACGGGAAATTCTAGACGAATATCGAATTTCTTACTTTGGCAAGTGGCTTATGCGGAGATATATTTCTCAAAACTCTATTGGCCTGATTTTGGTGCAGAAGACGTGGACAATGTCCTAGCGGAATACGCTCAGACACAGAGAACATTTGGCCTCGTTCCAGAAACTATGATCTCATCCACAGAAGCCAGATAATTCCGAATTGATATTGATGCGAGAGAAACAATCACCACACTTCTCAGTAAAGAGGACAGTGATTGGTGCACTCCTTCTGGTTTTGGCTCTGGGATTAACGACCCTACCAGCAAGTATTTTCAGTGCGATCATACAAGTATTTTCTTTGGCTCTAATGTATGAGTTCCATAGGGCAGCTTTCCCCAAAGGGGCTAAACATATTGCACTGCTGGGATTATCGCTCAACCTACTCATCACCACACTGGTTCAATCGCAACTACAAGAATCTAGTCTGTTAATTCTTCTGGGATTGCTACTTATAAGTGGTTCCATAATGAAAATACCTGGCAGGCCGATTTGGTTAAAGAATTCCGATCGTTTCATTTTTGGGATTTTGTACACGGCAGTGCTCCCAAGCCATCTATTTCTGCTCCGGGCTGAGCCTGAAGGTATTTACCTCCTCCTGTTGTTAGTAACAGTCGTAGTGGTGACTGACTCTGCTGCATACTTCGTCGGAAAACGGTTCGGAAGACACCTCCTGTGGCAAGTTATATCCCCCAATAAATCATGGGAAGGTGCAGTTGGTGGACTGTTATTAGGTGGTTTAGCAGGCTTCCTATTCATTAACTCTACAAATCTATTGGGATTGCCATGGATTGTCGCTATCGTCCTGAGTGCTGTTCTATGTATCGGAACAATACTGGGCGATCTAGTTGAGTCTTCAATAAAACGTCATTTGCAAATTAAGGATTTCTCGGAGCTAATACCTGAGCACGGAGGGCTGCTGGATCGTACCGATTCTATGATCTTTGTGGCAACAGTGCTTTATTGGTCCCAAGTACTGATAAGGTGATAGAGATGAGTCCTAGGAGAACTATGTCGGACAAAGTAGTCAGAGTTGGGATATTTGGATCCACCGGGTCAATTGGTACCCAGACACTTGATGTAATCAGCCAACTACAATCTTCCGGAGTCTCATGCGACGTCGCAGCTCTTGCCGCGGGGAATAATATGGAAAAATTGGCAGAACAAATTGCCGAATTCAAGCCAGACTATGCTTGGATGTCTAATGCTTCCAAACTCGACCAACTATCAAAAATTGTGGCAAACGACCGTATAAACTTCTGCTCATTAGAAGAAATAGCCGCGAGCACAGACATTGACGTACTAGTGGTTGCATCGAATGGACTAGCAAGTCTGCGACCCGTGATAATTGCCCTAGAAACGGGGAAACGAGTTGCGCTTGCAAACAAAGAATCTCTGGTCGTTGGTGGCCAAGCTGTGATCGATGCGCTTTCTCAGGGAGAACCGCTTGGCGCGAAATTACTACCTGTCGATTCTGAACATTCTGCACTTTGGCAATGCATCTGGGGTGAAGATACTCAATCAATTAAGGAATTAATCCTCACAGCATCNGGNGGGGCATTCAGAGACTACGANTTAGACAGTCTATCCAATGTGACCGCTAAACAGGCTCTCGAACACCCTACTTGGACAATGGGCCCAAAGGTCACCATTGACAGCGCCACTCTATTCAACAAAGGACTTGAAGTNGTTGAGGCAAAGTGGTTATTCGGCATTAATTTCGACAAAATTAAAATTTTGCAGCACAGCGAAAGTATTGTTCACAGCTTAGTAACATTTGTCGATGGTTCTGTGAAAGCTCAATTGGGTGATCCTGACATGAAGCTCCCGATTCAAATCGCGATCATGTACCCGGATAGAATCCAGAACGAGCCGGCNGCNGTTCTAGACCTGGCACGTCAACAATCTTTGAATTTCAAAGAAATTGAAGGTGAGCGNTACCCAGCACTACAAGTGGCTTTGGATGCCGGTGCCAAAAATGACACTTCTATGGCTGCTGTGGCAGGAGCCGACGAGTCCGCGGTGCGAGCATTTCTTGATGGTCGTATCAGCTTCACTGAGATCCCTGTGCTTCTTCNAGAGAGCCTTAATCAACATAATTCCACATCCAGTCCCACGCTGGATGATAGTCTTGAAGCAGAAGCTTGGGGCCGACAATTTGTAAATGATCTCGTTGAATAAAATATAGCCTCAATCTCTCTNTCAACTGTAGAGCTAAAAAGGGAGCATANANTACACGANATGTTTTNGAAGAGCTCCCCTANGAGCCTGGCNAAANTAGNTTNNCTGGTGGCGATCATCACATTGGTTGNNTGGTTAACATTGGATGGTAACCAAATCGCCAGATCTGCATTCATTTTTCTTCTNATCCTAGGTGGACTGGTTTTTGTNCATGANCTCGCTCACTTCNTNACTGCTCGNCTNTTNCAGATCCGGGTCGAAGAATTCGCAGTTGGNATGCCCCCTAGAATACTGAGNGTGGANCGTGGTGGAACTAGATATTCACTGAATTTCCTGCCGCTCGGTGGGTACGTAAAAATGGAAGGTGAGGAACATAATACTTCGTCCGATTCGTTTGCGGCAAAACCTGCTTGGCAAAGACTCATCGTGCTGGGTGCCGGTGGTATAACG
>PBOW01000061.1 GCA_002725365.1 Chloroflexota bacterium
CGGGAGAGATTGTGTTATTTGCTCCGTATGTTTGGTTAAGTGAAGTATCAGAAATAGTTGCGAATCAGGGAATTATCGTAGGAGCGCAAGACAGTTATCCTGGACCAAATGGAGCATATACAGGAGCTGTAAGCACTCAAATGCTGACCGAGGTATGTTCTATGGTTCTTGTGGGCCACTCTGAGAGACGGACTGTATTCAGGGACACAGCAACAAAATTTTCTGCTCAGATTGCTGATGCCCTTGCTAAAGATATGCTAGTCACTTATTGCATAGGGGAGAACGAATCAGAGGCAGCTGATGGCGAAACTAATCGAGTGCTTGGGAGGCAAATAGCTGAGGTGTTCGAGGGTGCAGACGGCGAATCTTTGAGAGATTCAGTAGCCGACCACCCAAGACGGTTCGTATTGGCTTACGAACCCGTGTGGGCCATAGGGACGGGTCGAGTGGCCTCGGTGGATGAGATATCTGACCGGGCAGAAGTTATCAGGGGAGAATTAGGCAAATATAGTGACCGGGCTGATGAAATCCGCCTTCAATATGGCGGTTCTGTTTCTCTGGAAAACGTGGCGGGAATTTCGGAGATACCCCACCTAGATGGTGCTTTGGTTGGCGGAGCTTCCCTTAACGCGGGTGATTTCATAGATATTTGTCGCACCTTCACGTTATAAGCCATGACGAAGACTCCCTTGATAGTTATTGTGGGCCCAACAGCTTCNGGTAAAACCACGCTTGCGGTCGAGCTCAGCGAGANGCTNGGAGGTGAGGTGGTGTCGGCCGATTCCGCACAGGTTCGACAAGGGATGAGGATAGGCACGGCTTTACCGAGCACTGATGATAAACGAGATATTCCTCATCATCTGATGGAAGTGGTCAGCCCAGATCAAGAATGGACTCTGGTGGACTGGATTTCACGAGCAACGACCAGAATCGAAGATATATGGAATAGGCGCAAGGTTCCGATTCTAGTGGGAGGAACTGGCCAGTACGTATGGTCATTACTGGAAGGNAGGCAAAGTCCGCGAGTCCCTCCCGACCAGATATACAGAGAGCAGCTCCAGTCACTTCTTGCACGTGGTGACGTGGACCTTCACCAAATGCTAAAAGATCGTGACCCTAAATCAGCCGAACGAATTCACCCTAACAATCATTCAAGAATTATCCGGGCGCTCGAAATTGTTGAATCGACAGGGCTTCCCGTACCTCCGAAGGCAACTATCAAACCTAACTATGGAGAATTCATCATTGGGCTTCAATGGAGTAGGAAAGACATCTACCGCAGAGCAGATATGCGTGTTGAGTACATGTTTGCTAATGGACTTATATCAGAGGTCAAATCCTTGGTGGAGCAATTTGGGAGTTCCGCAGANGGTTTCCGGGCTATCGGATACAGAGAAGCCATCGCAGTATTGAATGGCGAGATTACCGAGTCGCAGGCAATTGATACAGTGAAGACTTCGACNCATCGNCTNATTCGATCACAGGCAGGCTGGTTTAGAACGANTGATCCACGAATTCATTGGATCNATGTCACAGACGANAATCANAGNTCNCTCTCTAGCACGTGTTTAGANCTTATCTATAAGTCTGAATTAGGCGANACTGTAACGNAGAACAAGTATAGTCGTTAGAATTTNACTATGAACCAGGCTAGCAGTATTGATATCCAACGCTTTTCCCCACTNTCATTCTGGAAGATGCATGGGTGCGGNAATGANTTCNTCGTTTTNGAGATAAAAGANCCGGGAATTACTGATNGTGAATTGAGCGCNCTTGCGGTAAGACTTTGNAACAGGAATTTCGGAGTGGGNGCTGATGGAATCATTGTNAGCGTTCCCTCCGACAATGAAAATTTGATGATGCGAATTTTTAATGCNGATGGTTCGGACGGTGAAATGTGCGTAAACGGAATCCGTTGNTTTGCCAANTTNTACTTCGACCANGGTTTACTTGAAAAGNATGCCTATACCTCAGGGCAAATGCAGATAGAAACAACAGTGGGGACAGTTGATGTTTCTGTGACCTTTGNCGCCAANGATAACCTTGTAGATCGAGCTAAGGTTGGACTCGGGCNACCNGACTTCGANCCTGAGGCCTGTGGNGTGAGTGAAGATCTTACCGGTGACCTGTTGTCNGTNCCCNTAAACTATCAGTCNATGAGTAAGGTNGANGTGCANCTTGTTTCGATGGGGAATCCTCANGCTATAANCTGGCTGGAAGNCGGAACCTCTGTTGATGACTACCCTCTAAACCATGTNGGNCCGNTGGTAGAGACATCTNNAATGTTTCAANACCGNACAAATTTTGAGNTCGCTGAAATNATCGANGAAAAGAGAGTGCGTGCCAGGGTGTGGGAACGTGGTGTAGGGGAGACCCTTGCTTGCGGCTCAGGTGCTTGTGCGGTTATGGCATCTGCTCGAAGTCGTGGGCTGGTCAGTGACGTTGTTGAAGTAGAAATGCCGGGCGGTACTCTCGTAATAGACTGGCGAAGCAATGATGAAATCACACTTGAGGGCACCGTTACAAAAGTGTTTGACGGGTGTGTGGATTTAGGGAATGGACTATTAGTATGACTGAAGAGCGCAGAGCAATACAATCCAATGTTGATTACGCTGTAAAGAATCAGCCCCGCAGCCTTGTCAGACGACAAGAGCTCCTGACTGACGGAGAGACTGTACATCTAGCCTGTGATGGCGGTGAATTGATACTAGCCTATGAGAACGGACAACAGAGCGTGCATTGGGGATTCGATACCGTCGATGTTATGCGACTAAATTTTGCATCATTATGGTCTGCGGCTTCATCTTCGATCGATCGGGACAATATCGATCATGTCGTGATGAATATTGAGCAACTTGCTCAGCGGGATTTGGTCATTCCCATTCTGCAACAGGAATCATTTGAATTNTTTGCCGAATGGATCGAATTGATTCACCCAGAGCTNCCCGACGCACCTCCNGAGTTTTCGACCGGNATTAGTCTTCGCCGCGCNCAGGAGGAAGATCTCGATATATTTGAATCGATCTGGCAAGACTCGCTCGGTGAACTTTCGGATGGATTAGCNACATTTGATTATTTNGCGGCTGAGGCGAGCTGGGCAGGAGCCCTTGAGCTTGACGGGAAAGTAATTGGCTTTGCATTTAATTCCCTCGATGGATCTCCAGTCGGTCGGGTACTCACCGGGGCAATTGCACGCGATCATTGGGGACAAGGCTACGGGAAAGAATTGATGCTTGCTGCACTCTATCAGTTGGGCTCTGAAGGAGTCACAAAGGCGATAGTGCGACTACGTCCAGATATTACACAGGCTCTAAAGACTTGTAGTGGAATCGGGATGAGACATCATGCTGGCGGAATTGAATGGCGCCGCAGTACAGACGAAGCACAAATACAAGAAGAGATCGAAGCGAGGCGGAAAGCTGGCGTGAAGGCGCGATACGGTAACTGGAGGTAAAAACATTGATGGATATCAAATTAGCAAGCAGAGTTGAACAGTTACCTCCTTATCTATTTGCAAGGATATCTGAGCTCATCGCTCAAAAACGAAGCGAAGGAGTGGACGTGATCTCGCTAGGTATTGGGGACCCAGACCTGCCCACACCACAACACATTTTGGATAGTTTGATTGAAGGGGTGGGGAAGCCAGAGCACCACCGGTACCCTGAATCTGATGGGCTGCCTGAATTAAGAGCTGCCATTGCACGCTGGTATAAGAAGCGTCATGACGTTGATTTGGATAGAGACACGGAGATAGTTCCTCTGATTGGTTCTAAAGAAGGTATTGGTCACTTGCCTCTATGTTTACTGGACACGGGAGATGTGTCGTTAATTACGGATCCCGGGTATCCCGTATATGAAATAGGCACAATGTTCGCGGGCGGGGTAAATGTCCGCCTTCCACTGTATGAACAAAATGGGTGGCTTCCGGACTTATCACAAATTAGTGCTGAGGATGCTAACAGAGCCAAAATCCTTTGGCTCAATTATCCGAACAATCCCACAGGAGCTGTTGCTGATCTTGGATTTTTCGAAAGAGCAATTGAGTGGGCAAGCGAAAATGAAGTAGTAATCGCGCATGATTTGGCTTATGCAGATGTGACGTTTGATGGCTATGTCGCTCCATCGATTATGGAAGTTCAAGGCGCACGTGACGTTGCTATAGAATTCAACTCACTCTCTAAGACTTTCAACATGACAGGTTGGCGAGTTGGGATGGCCGTGGGGAATTCGAAGGTGATTGACGCTTTGACGAGAATTAAAACTAATTTGGATTCTGGTATACCACAGGCTATTCAAGAGATGGCAATCACCGCCTTGGATGATCCAAGAGATTCTATTGAGGCCCATAACGATATATATACTAGTCGCCGTGACCGAACAGTTGCGGTATTACGAGAGTTGGGTTTGACATTGGACGTCCCAGCAGCCTCACTCTACGTATGGGCTAAATTGCCCAGTGGTGAATCCTCCAGTGCCGATTACGCCGGTAGATTAATCGAAGAGACCGGCGTGGTGGTAACACCAGGCGCATCATACGGTGAGTTTGGCGAAGGTTACATACGTATTTCTTTGACAACACCTGATGACAAGTTAGACGAAGCACTGCGTCGTCTGCGAGAATTCGCAATGGGAAGCTGATGTTTGTCATGAGTTCACTTCCGGTGAGGTATTGATGGGTTCCGTTTCGCAGAGGAAACCTAAGACAAAAACCCACTCAATAGAAGTGCCGATTGAGAAGGCATATCTTGTGGCTCTCGAGGGCTGGAGCGAATCCGAATCTGGCATGCCCGTCGAACATTCACTACGTGAACTGGGTAGGCTAGTCAGAACAGCTGGAGGCACGGTCGTTGGGCGTGCCACTCAGCGCCGATCGAAACCTCACCCTGCTCATTACATCGGCAAAGGCAAAATAGAAGAAATAGTGGGGTCTCGCTCGATCTTGGACTACACGATGGTAGTGTTTGATGACGAGCTCTCGCCCACTCAACAACTGAATCTTGAAAAAGCGTTTGATGTGAAAGTTTTAGACCGCTCAGCGCTAATCTTAGATATTTTTGCGCAGCGTGCCAGAACGAAAGAGGCGAGTCTACAAGTTGAACTCGCTCAGCATGAATATCTGAAACCCCGGTTGCGGGGCCAGTGGCAACATTTGTCCCGTACAGTAGGGGGGCCTGGGAGTGGAAATACAGCTATTGGGACGCGTGGTCCTGGTGAAACGCAGTTGGAGACAGATCGTCGACTAATCGACCGTCGGATATCTCGACTCAGGAAAGCTATAACGGGTGTACGGAAACATCGCATGCTCCAGCGTGAAAGACGCGTACGAGAAGGGATTCCTGTTGTCGCACTCGTCGGCTATACAAATGCTGGTAAATCCAGCCTTCTGAAATCCTTGGCGGGGGCTGAAGTATTTACGGCCGACGCTCCGTTCGCTACTTTGGATCCTCTCACCAGACGGCTAGAGGTGCGTGGACATGCCGGGATATTGCTGACCGATACAGTCGGGTTTATGCAAAAATTACCACCGCAGTTGATATCTGCATTTCAGACAACTCTTGAAGAATTATCGACAGCATCGTTGTTAGTGCACGTGATCGATGCTGAATCACCCGTGTTCGAAACCCAGATCAGTATTGTGAATGACACCCTCACAAGCCTTGCTCTAACAGATATACCTATGCTCACAGTAGTCAATAAATCGGATTTACTCTTCGAAAAGAATGAATATGAATCGCTCGCTCGAGATAATGCTGATTTACCAATACTTAACTCTGAATTGGATAAACTCGGACTTAATCTTATTACNNCTAANGAAAATAATGAATTGATATACGTCTCCGCGACGGAGAAATGGGGAATTAACCAGCTACGTAATCGCCTATTATACGAATTTTTTGGCTCTAGCTATGAGGNCCNAGATCAAGCCTAAGATCTAGGCTGAACACGGAGCCGNTCAGCNGTGGGAGATTGTAGCCAGTCACGTCCGCGATATTGAACTGCCAAGATCCCTCTCACTTCCCTCAAAATACCTTCGATGGCTCTCTGTGCTTGCGCTCGATTAGTTTCATCGGAGGAGAGTAACATTTGTATCCATGAACCAGTGATTCGGCCGGTCGGGTTGTTCTTCGAGGTAGTTGCGAGATATTCAGCCATTGGATAGCTTGAGTGTTCCAGCGCGGAGCCGATTCTGAGTATATTGCCAGCTANTTCGCCAGCCATCAATGTAAAGTCCAGAGTATTTCGGTGCGTAATACCAGCGAGCGACTGTGCAGTGCCATTTATGGCGATCCACATATGTTTGATNCACCGCTCGATCTCACGCGCGTCGTGAGATCCTGCCTCAGCTTTNAGCCGATCGAACCTGCGCAGCGGGTCGTGAATCGAAGTTGAAAGTGGGACATGCCATCGNGCCTCCATCGCGGTGCGAGATTGTGTGGGAATGCTTGTCAAGANTTTAGAAGCGGCGTCATCTCGAAGAATCGTTACGTGGGTCAGAGGCGAATCTGGATACACAACTGAAGGACCATATTGCTGAATGACTGCCCGGCCTGACTGTAGATCCGTCCNAATATTGTCNGGCGCCCACCGCAACGTTTCTCGTTCCAGAACAAGCCANTACGTAGCCGCAATNGTATCGTTTACGNGGTCGAGATCACGCTGTTGATGGGTAGGCGTGACCAGNAGCAACGTCATCCGATCACGTATCTCATCCCACTGTTGATTATTTACGAGTTCCTTGCCCCAGTCAGTCAAGGTTTCGAAATATGATGACGCTGTGTGGTCCTCAGAGTGTGTTGGCTGGGTCATTCTTACTTGGCGTCCGCTAGCTTTCCGAGATCTCTCCGAGCTCGTCTAGTGCTTGCTTCACTTCCTCAGCATTGCTGAACTGAACACCTTCGCGTAGGGCATCAAATCCATCAACTATGTCATCATCGATATCATTCGCGTAACAGATGTCGAGGAAATCTGACCGGGTCGGAGTGGCTTCAGGCGCCACTTTGAAAATGTGNTCGANGATTTCAGCGTAACCGCTCCATGGGGCTGNCATTCTATCTTTCCTCCAAACTAATTAACACTAAATATGAAAGTCAGTNGTCATGGTAACTTTAACGACTGTTATGAAGGTAAAAACTGCAAATATCAATNTCACGGATAGTTCGTGGAGTGACAGACAGATACAATNNAACAGTGAAAGAATTATTTTCCGGTTGGCGCTACGCGTGGAGTAATTTCCTATCGAATTGGCAATTCCTTTCGGTGGTGGGTGTAGGCGTTCTTGTAGCAAGTATTCTCTTGGCCGTTGGACCTATCTACGCCAGCGCAATGACTGATCTCGGTTTGCGATACAGGCTCAATACGGGCCTTGAGACTACTCGTGANCAAATAGCCCGCAGCGATACCTATCTTCTGCAGATCAANGATGCTGCTGATAGTGCNATGCGTGAGACGATTGATGTAATTACCGCAGAGCGCATAGGTTGGCTGGGTACACAGGAGGAGGTAATTACCGCCGAGCGAAGTGTAAGATTATTTCTCACGTTCCCAGACTATCCTCTGCTTATAGACCCGTTCACCGATCCCGATAATGCNGTCGACAATGAGAAANCGATAAAAGAGAAGCGTCCTGATGGCATCACTATCTATGAAGACAGATCNTACAGTCGCATCGGACCGCTCACGGTAACCGAACGAATAGGTGGAGAGCCGGTTAGGCAACCATGGGGAGCCTTTCTTCATACAATATCTAGCCTGAAAGAACATGCTGACCTTGTAGAAGGAGACTGGCCATCTGTGGAGGAGGGCAGGNCATCTGAATTTGTGCTCCCTTACGGATGGAATGTACATATTGCGATTGGTGACAAAGTTCAACTCACAGTGGATCAGATTCTTACAGACTGTGCCCCAGTGCCCATGTCCGAAGACGCCAACGCTGCAGCTGACGAAGCGAGATGTGTGCCACATATGTTCGGCAGATCATCAATGGAAGCCGAACTNGTGGGATTCATTCAATTAAAAGAGCCAGATGATTTACGGTGGGAATTTATTCAGGGTGAGCTTGAAGTACCTGCGACTCCCTTAATTCCTCTACCTTCGGATAAGGATACAGAGCAGCCTGAACTCGATCCTCGACTGGGACGTGCTATGACAGGGTCGGGGCAGATGCCTCTTCTCATGCCAGAGGAACAATTCTTTGGCCCGTTTGCCGCTGGGCTAGCAGAAACGCGTACAGTGCATCGGTCCGGCGTGGTGCTCGATGCATCTCGAATAGGGGTAGACGATGTCCAATACGCCATTGATGACATGCAGCAGCTTGATATTGATATNCGAGATTCGTTGGGTGCGGTGTCTGTTGTACGTACGAAGGCATCAACGATCCTCAGCGANTTTTTGAATCAAACTTCTTTTTCGGCAGTGCCACTTCTGATAATTCTGATGCANGTGGTGGGCATAGTCGTGTANTACGTACTTATGACATCCTCCAATTTACTTGATCGACAGGTGGAAGCCTACGGCATATTCCGGAGTAGGGGAGCCACAATAGTTCAGCTGACAGGATTCGGATTNTTCCAGGCNATGTTNTTGGCTATACCCTCTGCTGTGATTGCCCCTTGGGCCGCAGTGTGGGTTGTAGGAGTTCTGGGTATTACACCAGCATTTGAGATACTGACTGGTGGTGACTTTTTGCCGAGTGANATATCTCGTCAGGCCTATTTATTCGGNNTACTCGGNGCAGCCCTTGCNACCGCAGGGATTATGATACCGACGATTTTGCAGATNCGNCGNAACATNATNGANGTNCGAAGTGACGCNAGTCGACCTGATCGCCCATCGTTTTTCCAGAGATATCTNCTTGACTTCGCGCTGCTGGGNATTGCTGGATTGCTTCTCTGGCAGATCGATCAACGGGGTACTGTTTATGATCCAGATTCAGTCGGTGGCTGGTCCAGCGATCCTGTTCTACTGATGGCCCCGATGGTCATTATTTTCGCTATTGCTGGGATACTGCTACGAATCTATCCGCTTCTGATCCGCACTCTAGCTACTGTGTTAATGAGTATGCGGTCTTTGACTGCGTCCATTGGCCTGAGGCGTGCGGGCCGGGCACCAGGAGCCTACGCACGGCTCATGCTCCTCCTCATGATGGCGATTGCTGTAGGTACGTTTGCCGCTTCATACGGGGCGACAGTTGAGCGTTCATTTGATGAACGACAGAGGTACTTGGCCGGGATTGACTTCCGAGGAGTATTGGTCGAGCCTGGCCGATTGACGGATAGAGAGTCGATAGAAAATCTAACCGACCGCGATGAAATTTCGGATGCTGCATTTGTTAATCGAGAATATTTCAAGACACCTACCGGCATCGACGTTCCCGTATTAGGGATCGACCCGGTCTTTGCATCTCAAAACGTATGGTGGCGGACTGATTTCGCACTCGGGACATTTGACGAAGTCATGGGTCCGCTCATTTCTAACTTAGAGGTTCGTGATGGATTACTGCTACCAGATAATGCGCGTCTACTGACTCTTGACATGTTTCCGATGAATACGGATGACAGCAGTAACAGTAGTAAAACAAATTTATATGGTGTGGCGCCAAACAGGAATTTGACTCCTGCTTCACGCGTATCGTTTACAGCGGTTTTTCAGGGGCGTTCCGGGAAGACCATGAGTGCGGTTCTCGAAATGCCGAAGGATATTTCAGGCTGGGTGGAAGCAAAATCTGTAATCCCCGAGCAGTTAACTCATCCTGTCAGTTTGCTGGGTGTCAAGGCTACAGACCGTGTGGGGCAAAGTTTGAGATCGGAAGGCAAGGTCCTCATAGATGA
>PBOW01000062.1 GCA_002725365.1 Chloroflexota bacterium
GAGAGCGAAACCGTAGCAACTGATTCGCAGTCAGAAACGATAAATACCGATACAGCTGCTTATGGCAACTCTGGCGCAGCTTCACGAGAAATTAGACTGCTCGGCGGTGAACCTGTAACTATGGACCCTCATCTCGCTACCGATGCTACTTCGGGCGAGTATATAGTTGAGATATACAGTGGTCTTGTGACGATGAACAAGAATCTGGAAGTAGTCCCGGATTTAGCGGAAAGTATCGAAATAAGCCCTGACGGCATGATTTATACTTTTGTGCTGAGGCCGAACGCCAAATTTCATGATGGTACTTCCGTGACATCAGAGGACGTCGTTTGGTCTCTCAAGAGGGCTGCTTCCCCTGAGCTACGATCGACAGTGGCCTTGGAGTATCTGAAAGATATCGTAGGTATGCGTGAGTATTACTACGGTCTGAAGCCCAACTTCAGTGGTGTGCAAGCAATCGACGAGAAAACGATTCAAATAACCATTGATAGCCCCAAACCATATTTCCTCGCGAAATTAACCTATCCCTCAGCTTTTGTTGTTGATAGAGAGCAAATTGAGTCTAATCGAAATTGGGTAAGATCTCCTAACGCAACTGGCCCATATTTTTTGCAAGAATGGAAGCTAGGTGAGTACATAGTTCTAGAAGAGAATCCACATTCATATCTAGGGCCGAGATCAGTTGGGCGGGCCGTTTATAACCTCGCAGGCGGAAGCGCACTGACTCGTTTCGAAAATGAAGAACTGGATATCGCTTATATAAGCACGAATGATATTGAGCGAGCTCGAGATCCGTCATCAAGTCTGTACGAGTTTTATCAGGCTTCGCCTGGGATGTCAGTCAGTTATATAGCATTTAATGTATCTCAAGCCCCATTTGATTGTGAGCATGTGAGACGGGCAATGGCTTTATCTATCGATCGAAAAACAATCGCTGAAGTGACTTTAAATGGAATGGCGATCGCAGCGACCGGAATCTTACCTCCTGGTGTATACGGATATACGAATGAGGATAAGACGTACGCGTATGATCCAGATGCAGCAAGAGCGGAATTAGAACTGAGTCCATATAAAAATGACATGCCTCCGATAATATTCACCGAGACCGGTGGTGGGGCGCAAGCAGGACTTATAACTCAGGCATTTATCGAACAATGGCGAACTATCCTCGGCCTGGAGATAGAAGTGAAGCAGGCAGATTGGGCTAGTTTCCTTGATTTGGTGGATTCGAGATCTCTACAGATGTGGACATTAGGTTGGCAAATGGATTATCCCGATCCTGAGAACATCTTGGACATCAAATTACATGGTGAAAGCCAAGAGAACAACACAAATTTTTCTTCTCCTGCGATAAATGAGTTATTAGAAATTGCTCGTACGAATCCTTTAATCGAAGAACGTTTGAATCAATACCGTGAAGCAGAACTTGCACTGATTCAAGCAGTGCCGTGGATACCTACTTTTTTTGGAAGTAATCACGTGGTGGTAGGTAAAAGGGTGAAAACGTGGTTTGAACCACCGATGACGGTACCGCGCCTCCAGTACGTGGTGCTGAATGAGGAATAGAAAGTTTATCGGGTTCCCAGATGCTGCAATATACACTGCGTCGAATCCTGATCGTACCCTTTTTACTATTAATTATTACATTCGCTAGTTTTTATTTGACTAGATGGGGGCCTGGTGATCCGATTTCTGTCATCGCAGGACAAATAAGAGACCCTGAAGTACTTGAGAGGATCCGCGAGTCGGAAGGTCTAAACGATCCGATATATGTTCAATATGTACGATGGCTAGGTGATGCAGTACGCGGAGATTTTGGGGAGAGCTATATTCGAAGGGGTTTCAGCACTTGGGAGGTGATTGCTCCACGTCTTTGGGTTACAGGACAACTAGGCTTGGCAGCACTGGCAGTCATCTTTCCAGTTGGCATTTTTGCTGGACTGCTGGGGGCACGATTAAGAGGTAGCTGGCTAGATCCATTACTCACATTGTCGTTACTCTTCGGTGCGGCTCTCCCGGGGATACTGGTGATTGCCGTTTTGCAATGGATTTTTGCCGTGAATTTATCAATTCTACCCGTAGGAGGTTGGGGCGGCTGGATAGATATCATATGGGTTGGCGGGATTCTTGCAGTACCTATTCCGGATCCGCATATTTACATACCTCTCGCGGCCTACACCATAGGTGGGTTTGTTGGTGTAGCTAGATTGGTTCGGGCTGGTGTACTTGAAATCAACCGGACTGATTATGTCAGAACTGCCCGGGCCAAGGGATTAGACGAGTTCACAATACAAAGACGACACGTTCTGAGAAATGCACTTCTACCCTTGGTTACAATCATTGCGTTTTCGTTAGCAGGCATAATAGAAGGATCGATCATCGCCGAAACCTTATTGGGTATACCTGGAATTGGCTCATTTTTGTTTCAGGCGATTGGCAGTCGAGATTACAACGCAATACAAGCCTTAACCGTTATTTATGCTAGCGCGTTCATCATTATGAATTTGATAGCAGATTTGGCCTACTCGCTTGTGGATCCGCGCATTAAGACGGGTAATTCGTAGTGACAGCATTTCAAAAGACTATGGCTACCGAGCGGCCTTCAACAAGCATGACGGGGATATTCCTTCGGAGATTAGTTGCTAAAAAATTAGGAATGATATCTGCTGGGATCATCATAATTTTATTCTGTGTAGGTATTCTTGCGCCACTACTCGCACCGTTCGACTATCGAGAGACAGAATTAAACAATGCACTTCGTGGACCTGGCTTCGAAGATTATTTACTTGGCACCGACAGGTTAGGCCGCGACTTACTTACTCGTACTATGTATTCGATTCGAACAACAGTGATCATCACCGTGGTTACGGTGCTAACGGGAGGTCTCTTTCTAGGTCCGTTTTTAGGAATTGTTGCTGGTTATTTCGGGCGTTGGCTGGATACGATTATTTCTAGGATAGGGGAGATTTTATCAAGCCTCCCAGCTCTGTTGATGATGATTTTGATTAACTCGACGCTTGATGACAGACTTAGGGGTGTGGTCAGGACATTCGAAGATTGGTCTGGTATAGACGGCCTTATTTCTACAGGGGCCTATTCATACTTCTTGGTATTTGGGACTCTTTCGCTGTTTTTCTGGGTAGGTTCAATGAGACTCATTAGAGCTCAAGTTCTATCAATACGGGAGCTTGACTATGTAACTGCTGCCCAGGCTCTCGGTGCTTCACCTGTTCGAATTTTGCGTCAGCATATTTTCCCAAATGTTGCGTTCTTGGTGATACTGGGAATTTCTTCGACGCTAGCTGGAATAGCAGGAAGCGAACTCGTTCTGACTTGGGTAGGAGTCGGAGTACAACCACCGATGCCTTCTTTTGGAGCTCTACTTTATGAAGGTAGTGGTGCTCGAACTGTTCGTGCCTATCCGCATTTACTGCTAGTGCCGGGGACAGTAGTTACCCTGTTGTTGTTTTGCTTTGTACTGTTAGGCGATGCAATAAACGATGCATTTCGAGGTGACTGAATTCCGTTGAAGGCGCCTGTGGTAGGATAAATTCCCGTCTCCTTGTAGGCGGATTTATTTTGAAAGTAGAAATTGGATAGAATTATGGTAACCATAACCACTGAACGTCTTCCAGACTCTTTAGTCTCACTCGAAATTGAAGTTGAACCAGAGCGTGTAGAGAAATCAGTCGAGCGAGCTGTAAAAAAGATCTCACAGCAAGTCAAGATAAAAGGTTTCCGACCCGGCAAGGCGCCTCGCAAGGCGGTAGAAGCATTCGTGGGTGAAGAACAGGTATTTGCTACGGCCATTGATGATTTGCTTCCCGTGGTGATGGAGGAAGCTGTCACGGAAGAAGGCATTGATATTGTTGGCCCAGCCGAGGACGTAGACTTAAAGTCTAGAGAACCCTTGGTAATTGTGGCGAAAATGCCCGTCACCCCGACAGTGGATCTTGGTGATTATCAATCTTTACGTGCACCTAAAAATGAAGTCTCTGTGACTGCAGAACAAGTAGATGAAGCAATTCTCAATGTCCAGCGGCGTTTTGCTGTATTAGAGCCAGTGGAGCGTGCAGTGGAGTGGGATGATTTCATACGAGCCGATGTTCGTATTGAGATACCGGAAAGGGTTAATGAATCAGGAACCAATGATGAGGCTATCGACCAAAGCGAAGAGGATTCTGAATTTCCGGTGAGAGAAAATGAAATCGCTTTGATGCCAGGACTAGCGGAAAGACTAGTTGGACTTGAGGCGAGTGACACTACTCAAACAGTAGAGTATGAGTTGGAAGCACCAGAACTACCAGATACGATACGAGGTCGGTTAGCTAAAATTTCCATCGATATTAAAGAAGTGAAAAATGAGATACTTCCTGATCTGGATGATGATTTTGTGGTTTCTCTCGATGAAGAGGGTATCAATACGGTTTCAGAACTACAGCAAAGCCTAGAGAAGCAGTTACAAGAGAATATTGATGCGCGGGTGCAGGCTGACTATCGAGAAGAAATATTGGATTTGCTCCTTGCGTCGTCTACCCTCGAATATCCGAATGTGATGGTTGAGCGTGCCATAGATCAGATGATCGACCGCGAATCAAACCATGCCTCTCACACAGAAGAAGGTAAGCAGCAGTGGCTGGAATCTATTGGTCAATCAGAGTCAGAGGTCAGAGATTCACTGCGTGACAATGCTGTTTTAAGCCTTAGGAGAGAGCTTGTTCTAAGTGAGCTATCGACGGCTGAGTCGATTGAAGTTGACGCGGAGGCAATAGACGAACAGGTGGATGCCGCGATTGAATCAATAACACAGGGACAAGAAGCTTTGGAAATACAAGCCCGACAATTGATTGATACACCTGATTACCGACGGACACTTGCTAGTCAGCAGGTGATCGACGCATCGCTTCAGAAACTCGAGGACATCTGTACTCAAGTTGAAGTAGATGATGCTCCAGATGATGAAGAATCAAGTGAACCAGTCTCTAAATCCCGTAGGGGGTCGCGCCGAAAGAAGACCGATTCCGCGGACGAAACTGCAGATGAGGCCGAGGTTGAATAGATACTCCTGATGTAGCCAGAGTTGAGTGACCGTTGATGAACTTAGCTCTCAAGGTTTGCAAATGATAGAATTTATTAAAACGAGTGGGAGTGATATATATGAGTTACCGAGCGCCTCGTGAGTCAGACTTTTCCGAGGGTTTTTTGACCGCAAAAAACATCGTACCGATGGTAGTCGAGCAGACAGCCAGAGGAGAGAGAGCGTATGACATCTATTCTCTTCTACTCAAAGAAAGAATAATTTTCTTAGGTACCGCCATTGACGATCAGGTTGCAAACACAATCGTGGCGCAGTTGTTGTTTCTAGAAAGAGAAGAACCAGACCGCGATATCTCTATCTATATTAATTCTCCAGGTGGCATGATCTACGCTGGCCTCGCAATCTACGATACGATGAACTTGATCAGAGCGGATGTTAGTACGATTGCAGTCGGAGTAACGGCTTCTATGGGGACTGTCCTCCTTTCTGCCGGTGAGAAAGGTAAGCGATTTGCTCTGCCAAACTCAACAATACATATGCATCAGGCCCTAGGCGGTGGTTCTGGACAGGCTTCTGACGTAGAAATTCAGGCAAAGGAACTAATCCGCAATAATGAAAAAATTCGTCAGATACTTGCTGACGCTACAGGCCAGTCAATGGATCGGATTAAGCAAGATACTGACAGAGATATCTATCTTTCGGCTGATGAAGCGAAAGAATATGGTCTTGTTGATGAATTGCTCCAAAAGTCTGACGACTAATTGGATCTAACTTAGATCACTTGGTAACTACTTTGAATCTTATGCGTTACCTTTCTTGCAGTCCGGTGTTCTCAGGCACTAGGAACGGTGAGCGGTATGACTACTAATTCTGGTGGAAAACCTGGCAGAACCCAATATCATTGTTCATTTTGTGGGAAGAACCAGGATCAGGTCAATCGGCTGATAGCCGGGCCCGGTTCGGTGTATATATGCAATGAATGCGTGAAACTATGCCAAGATATTATTAACGAAGAAGAGTCACCTAGTTCCACGGATGAACCTGTGCAGGAGGAACAAGAGGCAGAATTCAGTTGGATTCCTCAGGATATTGTTTCTGTTCTAGACGAATTTATTGTGGGCCAGGACCGCACTAAAAGGATGTTAGCCGTTGCGGTTTACAACCATTACAAGCGAATAGATGTGAAGTGGCGCACTGAAATTGAACTTGATAAGTCGAATATTCTACTCATTGGAGGCACGGGTACCGGTAAAACAGAGTTTGCCAGAACACTGGCACGGATCTTAGAAGTACCATTTTCTATTGCGGATGCTACCGCACTTACTGAGGCGGGCTATGTGGGGGAGGATGTTGAGAATATTCTGCTCCGACTTCTCGAAGCGGCCGACTTCGACATGACCCGAGCTGAAAAAGGGATCATCTATATAGATGAAATAGATAAAGTAAGCAGGAAGACGGATAATCCGTCCATAACCCGTGATGTTTCAGGCGAGGGAGTTCAACAGGCCCTTTTGAAGATCATAGAAGGCGTTGTGGCATCGGTTCCGCCACAAGGTGGCCGAAAGCACCCGCATCAGGAGTTTTTGCAGTTCGATACATCAAATGTACTATTCATTTGTGGAGGAGCCTTCGAAGGCCTTGAAGATGTAATTGGTCGGCGCGAAGGTCTAGGTAACCGCCCTATTGGATTCGATGTGTCTCGAGATTCCTACATCGAAATAGAGAAGAAACGTGCGGAAATACTGCAAAATGTTACGCATGATGACCTTCTGCAATACGGTCTGATTCCGGAATTTGTTGGACGCCTTCCAGTTATTTCGACGTTAGATCCGCTGACTATCGAAATGATGACAAATATACTGACTGAACCGAAAAACGCTGTTTTGAAACAATTTCAACATATGTTTGAAATTGACGGCGTTGAATTGCAGGTTACTGATGATGGACTTGAAGCAATAGCCGATAAAGCGCTTGCTCAACAAACTGGAGCCAGGGGATTGCGAACAGTACTTGAGCAAGTGTTATTGGACACGATGTTTGAGATACCGGCAAGGAGCGATATTCGCAAGTGTATAGTGACAGCCGACACCATAACGAGCGATCAACGCCCGCTACTGTTGACAGCATCCGACGCCGAAATATTTTCTGACGAGTCAAAATCTGCATAGTGTTTTCAATTGAAGAAGCAACAAAATCTCGCTCGCATAGACCAGTTGTTGGTTGCCTTATCTCTGGTGCCTAGTCGAGAGAAAGCACAAGCCTTGATACTCGCGCGCGCGGTGGAGGTTAACGGGGCTGTCGTAACTCATCCAAGTATACGAGTCTCCCGTGAAGCCACAATTAACCTCATAGAGAAACCTCAATTCGTCTCGCGCGGTGGCCACAAACTAGCCTACGCTCTAGAACGAACTGAGATTTCTGTTATGGATAGAGTATGCCTCGATGTAGGTATTTCTACGGGTGGATTCACAGATTGTTTACTTCAGTCTGGAGCCAAAAGAGTGATCGGCATTGATGTAGCCTATGGTGAAATAGATACGAAACTACGAACAGACTCTCGGCTAATGCTATTTGAACGCACAAATGCCCGCGATTTGCCTGAGTTGCCCTCAGAGATTGATCTTGTTGTAATGGACGTATCATTTATTTCCGCCACAAAAATTCTCCCCTCAGTTTTCGATTCGGTAAATCGGGATATGGATTTATTGATTTTAGTGAAACCTCAGTTTGAAGCCGAGAGAAGTGATGTTAAAAAAGGAGGATTGATATTCGATCCTGAAATTCATGCGAGGACAGTATCCAAAGTAGGTAAAAGTGCAATAGAACTTGGAGCACGAGTGAGAGGTGTGATCAGATCCCCAATAACTGGAGCAGCTGGGAACCGAGAATTCTTCCTATGGTTAACCAAATAGTTTGTATGCGCTGTATGATCTTAAATCTGAATTAATGGAGTCCCTTGAGATGTGTGACCTAGTAACTCGGAGCATACGTAGGGTGGTAGGACGCTAGTTGTTCGGAATAACGAATAGAGTAGGGGGCTTAAATGCCTGCAGAATCAAGTGACAAATCAAAAGCTTTATTTGCGCCTCCAAGTGCGGTATCAATTTGCTATCCGGTGAACATGCCCGATGCTGCTAGGACCTCTGAGAATCTTGTATCGATTGCTCGGTCCCTTGAATTGTCTGCCGACCAAGTCATCTTGCCTCAAGATCTGGATTCCCAATCGAGAACATCTTTTCAAGAGGACATCGCAGGAACCGACCTTTTGATTTGTGTTGGCGGTGATGGGACCGTCCTAAAAGTTTCGCAGTTGGCTCTGGAGTCGAATATTCCGATATTAGGTATTCGCCTTGGTCGTCTTGGATTCCTTACTGACGTGATCGAACAGGAAATACGTAATGCAATCATTGAGGTGGTAGAGGGCAACTCCTCGTTGTTCGAGAGGGCGTTGATTTCTGCGACTCTTAGCGATCAGTCTGAGACTCAGTATGCACTCAATGACGTGGTATTGGGCCGAGACTCGATTGGAGGCACTATCTCGATTTTGGCAGAGATCAATGACACACTTATTGCCGAATATAGAGCTGACGGTGTCATCGTTGCTACTGCAACAGGGTCAACAGGGTATTCATTGTCAGCCGGAGGACCGATTCTTAATCCTTTCGAGCGATCAATGCTAGTGACGCCAGTTGCACCACATTTAACAGGCTCAAATAGTATTGTCCTATCAGATCATGATTCTGTAGTCTTAACAGTGGCCCGTGGGATGGATTCGGGTGCGCTAGTGAGTTTTGACGGTATGTTTCAGACCCATTTGCCTAACAACTCGTCAGTAACTGTTCAGATTTCTGAAAAAACAGTGGAATTTGTAGTACCCGAAAGTTCTCCCGATTTTTATAGCAAAGTGGCAGAGAGACTTGGTTGGTTACGACCTGACTACATGCGTCATGAGCAAAACCAAGACAAATTAAAGTAGACTCTATATATGGATTCAAGAGATAACAGTCCTATCACCGTAAATACAGCAGTGAGGCCTGCGCGTATGGGCGACGGCTCAGGTATAGCTAAATTGGTCAACTATTGGGCAGCCCAAGGCCAAATGTTGCCAAGAACACTTGGTGAAACGTATGAACATCTTCGTGACTTCTATGTCGTTGAGGACGATGACGATATTGTTGGCTGTGCAGCACTCCATCTGGTGTGGTCGGACCTCGCTGAGGTCAAATCTGTCGCCGTTGACGAAAGAATGCAAGGCCTAAGGATTGGCGCGACCTTAGTAAACGCCTGTGTCGACGAGGCAATTCAGTTGGGCCTGTCTAGAATATTTGCGCTTACTTATCAACCCGAATTTTTTGAAAAATTAGGTTGGAAACGGGCCGATGTAATGAGCCTTCCAAGGAAAGTATGGAACGAATGTTATCGGTGTCCAAAGTTCCCCAGCTGTGATGAAATCGCCATGATATTGGAGTTGGAATAGTCTCTCTGTAACGAGCGAACTGGCAGGAGCTTAATGTGACCAAAGATGAGCTGCCGATAACTAAGTCCTCACATGAAAAATTTAAGGGAGGCAAATTCTCGGTATCGGTAGATCAAGTAAGTTTCCGGGATGGGATCGAAGTTACTAGAGAAGTAGTGCATCACCCAGGTGCAGTTGCAATAATTTGTCAAGATTCGGATGGGCAGTGGATTTTGGTGAGGCAATATCGCCATTCAGTAGGCCAAATGTTGACAGAGATACCGGCGGGAACTCGGGAAGCTGGCGAAAGCGCGATAACTACAGCAGCGCGCGAGATTCGAGAAGAGACTGGATATTCTGCTGGACGACTTGAACATTTGGGTGGAACCTGGATGGCTCCCGGATGGTGCACCGAGTGGATTGATTTTTTCCTTGCCACAGAACTGAGACATGCCCCCCTTCCGCAAGACTTCGGAGAACGGATTCAGCCACCGATACATATGTCACTTGAAGAAATCAAAGAACAGATTCTAAGCGGTGTGATAGTCGATGCTAAAACAATCGTTGCTTTTAGCTTGTATTCCTTAAAATAGAGGCACGGTCTAATTCATCTACTCGCCCGTGAGGTGGAAGCCAGCTATCATCTAGTGTAAGAGGGAAAACAATGGCGTCGACTGTACCGAATGCACAGGCTCTAGAGGCACGATACGGGTCCACTCATAGGAAAGATCGTTGGTGGGTCGAGCCACTCGTAACCGGTTCCGGGTTGTTAATATTCGTCATTTATTCCACGATTTCTGCCATGTTATTAGGAGGAGGGTCAGCGGATGACCCGATGGTGGCGTATTACACAGAGGGCCACACATACCTCTCACCTTTTTTTGAACCTCTAATACACCCTGACTGGTTGCCAGTTTGGATATCACCAGCATTGTTCATTTTGTGGGCACCACTAGGATTTCGGACTACTTGTTACTACTATCGGAAAACATACTACCGTGCGTATTTCCTAAGCCCGCCCGGATGTGCAGTACGCGAACCTGCTGGGAGTTATTCAGGTGAATCGACCTTCCCCTTAATCATCCAAAACATACACCGATGGTTTATGTACGTTGCGATTGTCTTTGTTCCAATATTGTTTGTCGGAGCATATAAATCCTTTTGGCATGACGGTGAGTTTGGCATCGGAATAGGGAGCATAATCCTCACACTAAATGCGGTATTTCTTACTATGTACACGATTGGCTGCCATTCTTTGCGGCACTGGGTGGCTGGTGGACTCAACCAATTTTCTAGGACACCTTTCAGGAGACTTCGATATCGACTTTGGGAAATCTTTACGGTCGCAAACGAGCAGCATCGAAGATGGGCTTGGACAAGTTTGATTTGGGTAGGATTGTCAGATTTGTACGTCCGCTTAGTAGCTAATGACGTGCTTACAGATTTCAACACATGGGGAAATTTTTAAATGGCGGCAATTGAAACGCATGACTACGATGTGCTGATAATAGGTGCTGGCGGTGCTGGTCTTAGGGCAGCGGTAGAGGCCACGATGAAGGGTTGCAAAACGGCAATCATTACCAAATCACTATTAGGTAAAGCGCATACCGTTATGGCTGAGGGCGGTATGGCGGCCGCTATGGGAAATGTTTGGGCGCAAGATAATTGGAAAGTTCATTTTAGAGACACCATGCGCGGCGGAAAGATGTTGAATAACTGGCGTATGGCACAGATACATGCGCAAGAAGCTCCTGAGAGAGTGATCGAGCTAGAAGGCTGGGGTGCTCTATTCGACCGAACTCCGGATGGCAAGATACTCCAACGTGATTTTGGCGGACATAGATACGCTCGACTTGCCCATGTTGGGGACCGGACTGGCTTGGAAATGATTAGAATTTTGCAGCAACGCTCGGTAGCGGGTGATATCGCTGTTTTTGCAGAGTGCACTATTAATCACATAACTGTGCAAGACGGATCTGTTAGCGGCGCCGTAGGTTATTGGAGAGAAAATGGCGAATTAATTCAATTCAGAGCGAAATCGATTGTAATGGCTACCGGTGGACTCGGTAGAATTTGGTCAGTCACTTCAAATTCATGGGAAGGTACTGGTGACGGTCACTCGTTAGCAATGAAAGCCGGTGCTGAGATGATTGACATGGAATTTGTGCAATTCCATCCGACCGGTATGGTAGCCCCTGCATCCGTGAAAGGGATCTTAGTCACTGAAGGAGTCCGGGGAGATGGTGGGACACTAAGAAACTCCGACGGTGAACGTTTTATGTTTAACTACATCCCTGATATGTTCGCATCTGAGACCGCCGACTCTGAAGAGGAAGCTGATCTTTGGTACACCGACAAGGTGAATGCTCGCAGGACACCTGATCTTTTACCTAGAGACGAGGTGGCCAGAGCAATTCATGCGGAAGTGAAAGCTGGCCGTGGGAGTCCATCCGGTGGAGTATATTTAGATATCGCCAGTAGGCGTGACAGCGACTATATCAAACGGAGACTTCCGTCGATGTACCACCAATTTATGGAACTCGCCGGAGTAGATATAACGAAGGATCCGATGGAAGTAGGACCTACGGCACATTACGTCATGGGAGGCGTCAAGGTGGATGCTGAGACTTGTGCGACAACAGTTGATGGACTGTATGCGGCTGGTGAAGTTGCTGCTGGACTCCATGGCTCGAATAGACTTGGCGGAAATTCGTTATCAGACTTGCTGGTCTTTGGGCAGCGGGCAGGTTTCTATGCGGCGGAACATGCTCTGGCTAGAGAATTCGTTAATCTTGACCAAGCTCAATCAAACGAAGCAGTGGAACGAATCACGGCTCCTCTGGAGTCTGACGGGAATGAGAATCCTTACACAATCCAGAGTGAGCTTAGAGAGCTTATGCAAGCTCAGGTTGGGATAATCAGAAACCAAGCAGATATGGAATCAGCATTGAACACGATCCGTACCCTAAAAGAACGCGCTCGTGGAGTATCTGCGCCTGGTGGGACCGCATACAACCCTGGGTGGCATACTGCTCTTGATCTTGAACACCTACTGTCAATGGCTGAGACAACCACCCTAGCAGCACTCGAACGTGAAGAGTCTCGCGGTGGACATACGAGGGATGATTTCCCGACAGCGTCAGAGGAATTTGGGAAAGTAAACGTTATGGCTAAATATGATGAGTCCGGTGAGATTGTCATTCAACAGCAAACTCTTGCTGAAATGCCAAATGATCTCAAGGAACTTTTCGAGGACTGATTGAAAGGCATTAGATAATGACTACTGCAAATTTTTCTGTTTGGCGCGGTGACGATGACGGACAGTACGAAAAATATGAAGTCAGTCTTGAGGACGGTATGGTCGTTCTTGATGTAATTCATAAAATTCAGGCCGAACAGGCAGGTGATTTAGCAGTACGGTGGAACTGCAAGGCTGGGAAATGCGGTTCTTGCTCGGCCGAGATCAATGGACATCCTCGTCTGCAGTGTATGACTCGTATGGATGAGTTTGAGGATGGAGAGGAAGTTATTGTGGCACCTCTCAAAGCATTCCCATTGATCAAAGATCTTGTTACGGATGTGAAATATAACTACGACAAGGCCAAAACCATACCATTTGTTGATTTAGAAGAGCCTGCCGAAGGTGATGTTCGTCGGATGGCACAGATAGATATTGAGAGAGTGCAAGAGTTTCATAAATGCATAGAATGCTACATGTGTCAGGATGTGTGTCACGTGATCAGAGATCATCCGGAAAACCAGGATGCGTTTGCTGGACCGAAATTCTTCGTACAACTTGCCTCTGTGGCGATGCATCCTCTGGATCAAAACCCCAAAAGCGATACTGTGTCCCACGGGTTTGGTTTGGAATATTGCAACATAACGAAATGCTGCACGGAGGTATGTCCTGAAGGGATTAAGATTACCGACAACGCAATCATTCCACTCAAAGAGCGACGAGCGGATGAACTGTATGATCCGCTAAGGATGATCGGTAGGTTGATTTCAAGAGGTAAGGATAAAAGCTAAAACGAGCTTACTCACTTCGTTCTATACCATCTCATTCGGTCGCACCCATTCATCATATTGTTGTTCGGTCATCAGATTGAGCTGAAGAGCTGATTCCTTAAGGGTGATCGAGTTTTCGTGGGCATTCTTAGCTATTTTTGCGGCGTTGTCATACCCAATATGAGGGTTCAACGCTGTGACGAGCATGAGGCTTGATTCCATAAGCTCGGTGATTCTCCGGATGTTCGGTTCTATTCCAGTGACGCATCTGTCAGCAAAGGATCGAGCCGCATCTCCAAGAAGTCTGAGCGACTGTAAATTGTTTGCAGCGATAACGGGCTTGAAAACATTTAATTCAAAGTGCCCAGTTGCACCTCCTATACTCACTGCGACTGCATTGCCCATAACCTGGGCACAAACCATTGTCAGCGCCTCGCATTGAGTAGGATTTACTTTGCCTGGCATAATGCTTGAGCCTGGTTCGTTTGCGGGGAGAATAAGCTCACCGAGTCCTGCTCTGGGTCCAGAGCCAAGTAGTCTGATATCGTTAGCGATTTTCATAAGAGAAGCCGCGACGGTGTTGAGGGCTCCCGCAAGTTCAACTTGTGCATCGTGGGCGGCAAGTGATTCGAATTTATTTGGAGCCGTGACAAAGTCTATATTTGTATAAGTAGCAGCTGATTCAGCAGCTTTTTCGGCAAAGTGGGCCGGGGCATTCAATCCTGTTCCGACAGCAGTTCCACCCAGAGCTAGTTCCTTGAGATTGGGCAGTACGTTCTCGATTCTTATTATCGAGCGGGCCACCTGCTCGACATATCCCGAGAATTCCTGCTCAAGGGTGAGTGGGACTGCATCCATTAAGTGCGTACGTCCGATTTTGACAATGCCACCAAAAGTTGCTGTCTTAGTCTGGAGGCTCGTAAGTAAATGTTGGAGACCGGGTAGTGTTACATGCATGATTTGTTCCACTGTGGCGATACTCATTGCCGCAGGGAAAGTGTCGTTTGACGACTGAGACATATTTACGTCGTCGTTGGGATGTACGGGGACTTTTGAACCTATTACTCCTCCAAGAGCTTCAATGGCCTTATTCGAAATAACCTCATTTACATTCATGTTTGTCTGAGTTCCTGAGCCGGTCTGCCATATGACAAGAGGGAAATGTGTGTCCAAATCTCCTGAAATTACTTCTTCAGCAGCACTGACAATGGCTTGATGTTTTTGATCATCCAACAGACCTAATTCATGATTCGCATTGGCAGAAGCGTATTTGACTATTCCCATTGCTCGTATTAATGCCCGCGGCATTGTCTCGGTGCCAATAGGGAAATTTTCAAGTGACCGTTGGGTTTGTGCTCCCCAGTACTTGTCAGATGGGACACCTATCGTTCCCATCGTGTCAGATTCTTGTCGTATGGTGCCGTTCTGTGTCATCAGTACTGCCCTTATTGCTTTATCCGCTGATTTATGAAAGCGAGAGAAGGTTAATTACGAGGTGTCGCGGCAACAAGTTCTTTGACTGCATCTCCTGCTGCTTGAATAGCCGCTAGTTCATTTTCGGATACTGGTATTTCATGAATTGAGCTGATTCCCGAGGCTCCGAGCTTCAGAGGTACTCCGACATAGGCGTCAGTGATGCCAAACTGGCCATTTAGGAAGGCGCAGGCAGGCAAAAGACGTTGCTCATCAAGGAGAATACTTTTGACCATCTCAATCGTCGCGACGGCTGGAGCAACAAAAGCGCTTCCGGTTTTAAGAAGGCCCACTATTTCAGCACCTCCGTCCTTAGCACGATTGACTAATTTCTCTATTTGACTCTCGTCGAGGAGGGAACTCAAAGGTACTCCTCCAACGCTAGCATTGGAAGATAATGGCACCATGGTGGCTTCTGTGTGGCCCCCGAGAACCCACGCTGAGACATCTTTGACGGATGCTCCGGTTTCCATAGCTATAAATGAGCGATATCGGGCAGTATCCAGCATCCCGCCCTGTCCGACAACACGAGCGGCATCCCAGCCACTCGTCTCGAGTGCCACATGACACATTGCATCCATGGGATTGGCAAATATCACTAATATCGCACTCGGCGAATATTTTGTTGCCTCCCCCACGACAGATCTGACAATCCCTGCATTAGTCTTAAGCAAGTCTTCTCGAGTCATTCCTGGCTTTCTGGCCACTCCAGAGGTCACTACGATCACATCGGAGTCAGCAGTATCTTCCCAGTCATTGGTCCCTACAACTGCTGACGACGAGCTTAACCACGCCTGCGCTTCGGCGATATCGAGTGCTTTACCCTGGGGTAATCCTTCGACGATGTCGATGAGAGTGACATCTGCTATCCCTGTGGCACCGAGCATCTGGGCCATAGTCGCTCCAGTATTTCCTGCTCCTACGATGGTCACCTTTTGTCTTGGCATATCCGTATTTCTCCAATGGTTAGGCGATATTTCGCCATTAGATTTGTTTCCTTTATTGCTATATTTTGGCTACGGCCTCTTGTAGTCGAGTATCGATTGCACCGAGGAATCCTTCGGTAGTGAGGAATTCCTGATCAGGACCCACAATCAGGGCCAGATCCTTGGTCATATCACCGGATTCAACAGCTGAAATACAGACTTCTTCGATAGTCTGTGCAAAAACTGCGAGGTCATCGTTATCGTCAAGTTTTGCTCTGTGTGAGAGTCCACGTGTCCACGCAAAAATCGAAGCTATGGGATTAGTGGATGTTGCTTGGCCGGCTTGGTGTTGCCTGTAGTGTCGTGTGACAGTTCCATGTGCAGCCTCAGCTTCGACAGTGTCTCCATCAGGAGTAAGTAGTACAGACGTCATTAATCCAAGTGAACCGAATCCCTGAGCAATAGCATCTGACTGTACGTCTCCGTCGTAATTTTTACACGCCCAAACAAGACCACCCGAACCTTTCATCACCTGCGCAACCACGTCATCGATTAATCGATGTTCATATTCGATACCAGCGGCCTCGAAGTCGGTTTGGAAGTTCTTCTCATATTCATCCTGGAAGATATCGCGGAAGCGACCGTCATAGCGTTTTAGGATGGTGTTTTTTGTTGAGAGCCAGAGTGGGAAACGTCTTTCGAGGGCATAGCGCATACAGGAACTAGCGAATCCACGAATAGACTCGTCAGTGTTGTACATCCCCATGGTGATGCCGCCAGCATCAAAAGAGTTAACTTCTTCTACAATAGGGTCACTACCATCAGCTGGCTGGAAGGTGAGGGTTACTGTTCCAGGGCCCGGTATTACGAAATCAGTAGCTCGATACTGGTCTCCATGTGCGTGTCGTCCCACGATTATTGGCTCTTCCCAGTTGGGAACAATTCGGGGGATATTGTTACATATGATTGGCTCTCGGAAAACCGTACCGTTTAGGATGTTGCGGATTGTACCGTTTGGCGATCGCCACATTTCTTTGAGTCCAAATTCTTCAACTCGGTCCTCATCAGCTGTGATTGTTGCGCATTTTACGCCGACACCGTGTCGGGCTATAGCATTGGCAGAATCAATAGTGATCTGATCGTCGGTCTCGTCACGCTTCTCTATGCTGAGGTCATAATATTCGAGTTCGACATCTAAGTAAGGGAGAATTAATTTTTCTCGAATGAAGCCCCACATGATACGGGCCATTTCGTCACCGTCGAGCTCCACGACTGGGTTTTTTACGTTAATTTTTGCCATATATATTAAATCCTTCAAATTAGATCGATATTTAAATCAAGCCTGCTACTAAAGACCTTACTCGAGGCAGTCAGATTGGACTTGCAAACGTAACGAGTATAACGCGGTCAGCTTTTACTTGTGAGTAAAAGGCGGGGATATTTGTGCTTAATCTATGCGCTATAACGGGATATTCCCATGTTTTTTAGGAAGGCCTTTCTCAGACTTGGTTTCAAGAAGTTTCAATGCCTGACAGATTTTTATTCGGCTGTCACGGGGATCGATGACATCGTCGATATAGCCTTTGCCCGCCGCAATGAAGGGATGCTCTAGCGAAGACCGATAGTTTTCTACGAGTTCTGCTCTGGTAGCATCTTCATTCTCAGCCTCAGATAACTCACGACGGTTGATTATATTTACTGCTTGTGTGCCTGCCATCACCGCGATTGCTGATCCTGCCCACGCATAATTAATGTCTGCCCCTAGGTGTTTGGAGCCCATTGCATCATAGGCCCCACCGAATCCCTTGCGAAGTATCACCGTGACCTTGGGCACTGTGGCTGCAGCATATGCATATACCAGCTTCGCTCCGTGACCGATAATCCCACCATATTCTTGTGAAACACCCGGCAAATAACCAGGGACGTCAACCAAGGTAACAACTGGCAGGTTGAAAGAGTCACAAAATTGAACAAACCTAGCAGCTTTTCTCGAAGAATCGATATCAAGTACACCAGCTAAGTAGAGTGGCTGATTACCGACTACGCCCACAGTTTTTCCATCGAATCGAGCGAGGCCGACCACGATATTTGGCGCAAATCTTTCATGAACTTCAAGGAATGTACCTTCGTCAACTACGCGCTCTATAACATCTCGGATGTCGTAAGGTTTGTCAGAATCATCCGGTACGATGTCCGCTATATCATCGATGACTCGGCTGACGGAATCGCCTTTATTCTGCACTGGAGCATCATCTAAATTGTTACCGGGGAGGTACGAAAGTAATGCTCGTACGTCTTGCAGGAGATCCTCTTCCGTTTTAGCTGAAAAATGGGCAACCCCACTCTTCACAGTGTGTGAATTTGCACCGCCAAGTTCCTCCGCAGTCGTATCCTCACCTGTTGCCGCCAGGACCACATCTGGCCCGGTTAGGAACATATATGATGTTTCTTCCACCATGAAGATGAAGTCGGTTAGTGCAGGGGAATAGACAGCCCCTCCAGCACATGGGCCGGCGATAATAGAGATTTGAGGAACAACCCCACTGGCCTGGACGTTTCGATAAAAGATTTCACCGTACCCAGCCAGTCCGGAGACTCCTTCTTGTATTCTGGCACCGGCCCCATCATTAAGACCGATAATCGGAACTCCTGCCTTAGTAGCAAGATCCATTATTTTACAGATTTTTTGTCCCATTACTTCACCGAGCGAGCCGCCGAACACCGTGAAATCCTGGGAAAATATTGCCACGTTCCGATTTTCGATTTGGCCCCAGCCAGTCACAACGGCATCACCAAAGAACGTTTCACCGGGTACGCTTTCATCTATAGCTAGTGAGTCAACTTCCACGAACGAACCGGGATCGAGAAGTAAGTCTATTCTCTCTCGTGCAGTGAGTTTCCCACTTTCATGTTGACGGTCGATTCGGCTTTGGCCACCGCCTAGGCGGCTTTTTTCTTTGATATCTTTCAGATATTGCAGGTCATTTTCACTCACTTAAAAAAATCCTTCCGAGTCATTTAATTATAATTGTCAAGAATATTGTTTTAATACACGTGAGTATCTCGGAGATGCTCCCAGTCCGCTACTCGTTTCCTATCACTGAGAATATCACTGTGACTTCGTAAAATATCAATTCTCGGCTGGTACGTTGAGTATTTGACCAACGTAAATCATAGATAAGTCCACGTCAGGATTTAATAATTCAAGTGTCAGATAGCTGATCTGAAATTGCTCAGCTATCAAAATTGCTGCGTCGCCGGCAACCACCTCGTATAAGACAGTTGGTATAGTTTGATTTTCAGTCACCGCCTCCGACGATTTATCGTCCTCCTGGTCCAATTCTTTATTTGCGGTAGTTGGGCTGGCGATCTTGAGTCTTTGACCAACGTAGATTAGGTCGTCTGTCTGTTCCGGGTTGAGCTCTAGTAGTTCCTGCACAGTTAGCCCGAGCGCGGCCGAAATCGAAGTGAGCGAGTCTCCGGATTTGACGACATAGATATCGGTGCCGCGGGCCTCATTTGCAGATGTCTCAGCTTGTCCGGTCTCAGTGCTGGCTGACTCATCTGAACCGTTTACGGTGGTATGTTGTGGAGTCGCAGTAGGTGCCAAAGGAGCTGAGACTGTGTAAACGGGGAATTGCTTTGCCTGGGCTGGCACTTCTTTTACAGCTTGCTCATCTGAGCCGCCTATGCCTAAGCTGCAACCACTTAGTACGAGGAACGCCGTAAACATACCTGCGTGCTTTGCCAAGGAAAGCCCATCAAAACCAGGCATAATCCAAACCTTTGTCGCCCCGCCTGTTTATGATACTACCAGTAGATAACAAATTCCTTTAGCGCCTGAATAAACTACGAACTTTACGCCAAAGACGAAACATCAGTGGTGGCTGCTTAAACTCTATGGTTTTTCCTCGCCACATCTGCTCAATGCCATTAGAGGAGTTAGTGCCAAAGACGATTATCCCGAATGCCGCGACAAGCAGAGCTAAACCCAACGGGACGCCCCATACTGCTAGTGGGAAGACTCTTCGGACAATCATGCTCGTTACAATAAGTAACACTGCCCAAAGCACTAAGTTCCCCACCGTGACCCTTGAAAGTAGAGAAGAGACGGGGATAGTAATTTTATTACTGAGTTCGGAGATAAATTCTCTTACTGCTTCGAATCTAGGCTCTTTTGGAGTAGTATCCTCGGGGAAATCATCTATTTTCCCCAGTAGTTCCTCTATNTCATCTTCGATGTTTTTATCGTTCTTATCTTCTGACATTTCTCAAGATCCTATGTCTGCGAGCNGCTTAAAACTGTGAGAGGAAACTGAACCTATTACTATGATAATGCCTAATNTCGGTTACCCCTTGTAACACCATTGCTATGCGTTCGACTCCCATTCCAGCCGCAAAACCCGTGTATATGGTTGGGTCGTACCCTGCATCTCGTATTATGTCAGGATGAACCATCCCTGCTCCTAATAACTCGAGCCAGCCCGAACCACGACAAATCCCACAGTCACGCTCGCTTCCATCGCATTTAAAACAATCAATAGCGACCTCAACTCCAGGCTCTACGAAAGGGAAATACGAGTGTCGCATCATTATCTTGCGTTTGGCCCCGAACATTTGTCTCGCCCATTCCTGTAACGTTCCCTTCAGATTAGCCAAAGTAATTCCCTTATCGATTGCCAATAGCTCAACTTGTTCGAGCATCCATTCGTGTGTGGCGTCGGTTGCTTCATATCGGTAGCAGCGGCCGGGGACCGCTATTCGTATGGGCGGGGTAGGGTGAGCTTCCATGTATCGAATCTGCATTGGACTTGTATGGGTTCGAAGCAGTAATTTTTCATCAGAAGTTTGTTCATTCAGCCAGAAGGTGTCCCACATGTCCCGAGCGGGATGGTCAGCTGGGATACGCAGCTTGCCAAAATTGTAGCTATCTTGTTCAACCTCAGGACCTTCCACTGTTGTGAAGCCAAGNCTTGTAAANACATCAAGTATTTGTCGTCTAACCACTGTGATTGGATGTAGGCCACCTCGTAGGGTAGGCGTTCCCGGCAATGTCACATCCAGTACATCAGACGAGTGATTTCCTCCGGTGTTTATATTTGCTGTAGCGTCTTCATAAGCAGATTCTAGCTGTTTTCTTGCGAGATTTACCTGCTTTCCGAACTCCTTTCGGATTTCAGGGGGCAATTCACCAATTCCCCTCATCATGGCTGTGACTGAGCCCTGTCTGCCTAAAACCTCTAGCCGCCAAGCTTCTAGGTCGTCGGAATTTTGNGCAAGTTCAAGTCGTTGTTTGGCTTGATCTAGGCTAGTCTTTATCATGTCGAGTGGGGTGGCTTCTGACATGTATAGAAGTCTAGTTGAACCTTCGACTAAATGGGTATATGTCTGGTGTTTCTTTAAGGAGTGTTCGATTAAATGCGTGGATATGTATTGGTTGGGACAGAGGTGGGAGCTGCCAGGGCTGTCACCAAGGGTTTGGAGCGAATAGAGACAGAACATTGCAAGGTCCTCTCTGTTGACACTGTGACAGGGCAGTACGATGTAATCGTCCAGTTGGAGGCGGAGTCACTCGATGAACTTGGTCGTGCGATCACAGAAGATGTAGCCACTATTTCAGGTGTTGCGACCACACTGACCTGCCTGGTTGTTAATCTTNCCTAGAGAAATTTCGGGCTGGTAATTAACCAATGAATGATGCCCAAGAACTTGGCGCTGCGTTTGCTGATCGTGCACTTATCCGGCCGGGGCAGTCACCGGATCTTGTTGACTTGGTGAATTCAGTATGTCGGTTAGTTGGAAGGCGACTACCGTATGATGATGCACGAANCATCGATATTGGGACTGACGCGGAACACCTGATTTTTGTGGTCTTAGATGGGCTCGGGTCACGGATGCTAGCTGAGCATGCTCCATCTGGCAGCTGGTTGAACACTCATTTGCGTGAATCCATCATCTCAGTGTTTCCGTCAACGACTCCGGTCGCGTTAACTTCAGTTTCCACGGGTTTGCCACCTGCGATTCACGGAATAAATGGTTGGTGGACCTGGTTGGATGCTATTGAAAACCCGGTAACCGTATTCCATAATGAGGTTGCGCTGAACAAAGCGTCTCTTTTCGAATCGATGCCTGCACTAACCGAATTGTATGATTGGGACCCAATCCTTCCATTTTCTAATAGAGACACCCTTTGTTTCTTACCCGATAATTTGATTCGAAGTACCTATTCGGATCATGCTTTTTTGGGGGTGGAAAGAATTGGATTTCAGTCTTTTGATGAACTGCCCACCATACTGCCCGAAAGTATAAAAGGTAATACACGGCCTACATATTCATATGTGTATACGTCAAATCCGGATACCCTGGCTCATCGTGATGGACTTGGCATCACAGTCTCGGACTCGATCGCACAAATCGACCAGATAATGCATTCTCTTGTGNCTCAACTGACGGCAAAGCATTTGAACTTTAAAATCATTGTGACTGCAGATCATGGCCACCTTGCGATAAATGAGCATCTGACGTTGGAACCCGATTCACATCTAATGTCTTATTTAGACAGCCCCCCTTTTGGAGATATGCGCATGCACTACTGGGTCTGTAATCCCGGCGTATCCAATGAATTCATCGATGAATTTAAAAATGAGTTTGGCGATAAATTCTATTTACTTAGAACGCAGGAAGCGCTCCAAATGAATTTATTCGGTGACTCTGATCCTAAAGCTGAAATACTCTCTCGATTTGGCGATTTTGTCTCTATCGCAAAAGGTGCCGCTGCTTTGCGATATGGCGGGTACCCTGGACAAGAAAGTTTCCTTCGNATGAAATCACACCACAGTGGGCTCACTGCTGATGAAATGTTAGTACCTCTGATACTCTGTGAAAATTAGTCTAATTGCTCTAATCATGTTCTCATTATTCCGCCGGTTTGTTGTTTNATGTTCTTTAGAATTTTTGCGAGAAATTTTTGAACTTCNCCGCCGGTCAAAGTTCTGTCTGGGGCTTGCCACTGGATTCTAACTGATACNGATTTCTCATTTTCATTGAAAGGTTCACCCTCATAGATATCAAATATTTCCACTCGCTTGACGAGTGGAGCAGATTCGATAATCTCCATCAGGTTATTTGCCGGAGTAGTTTTGTCAACGATTACAGAGATATCGTGCTCCACCACCGGGGTGTTGCCACCGATACGNNGAATATTTCGCTCGTCCAACGCTCGAATCAGCACAGCAGTATCTATTTCAATAAGAGTGACCGGAATTTCAATTCCAAATTCGTTTGCAATATCTGGTCGGACATCTCCGATAACCCCAAACGTTTCGCCCTTATGACAGACAAGTATCGAATTACTAAACCCATGGGTTATTTCTGCACTGGTATCCGAGTNGCTAGTCTCCATATATTTGTAATCTAANCGTAACCCAGCAAGTGCTGAGTCAAGTAAACCTTTCGCACGGAAAAAATCGAAGGTTGTATCGGTGGGTTGTCCCCACCGATCCAACTCATATCCTAAGACGGCAGCACAGAGCATTTGTTTTTCTGTGTGGTGGTCGTTTTTGTTTTTAAGGTAGATCGGCGCCATTTCAAAGATGGCAACCTGTCGAGTATCTTCTTTTAGTTGTTGGCTTGCAGTTTCAAGTAAAGAGTGTCGTAAAGATGTCCGTAGCACTGCTCTCTCTGACGACAGAGGATATTGCAGTGACATGGGTGGATAATTCTCTAGATGCCCATCCGGCAAGACTTTGGAAAGCTGTTCTGTCGTCGTTAATGAGTAAGAGATGATCTCTTGAAATCCTGCCTGGCAGAAAGAATCGATGATTTTATCTTGGCGTTGACTGTCATCGGACTCCCATAGAGGTATGGGACCGGAAATAGGTTCTGCTGGTAGATTGTCATAGCCTATAAGCCTGACAATGTCCTCGGCAATATCCTCCATTATTTCAATATCAGTTCTCCAAGAAGGCGGCACAACTTCGAAGCAATCATTTTGTTCATCAAGTGCATAGCCCAAAGAATCTANGATTCTAGTAATCTCATNCGATTCGATCGNTATACCCAAAACTCGCTCTATATCTTGGGGAGTTATAGCTATGGATGGTCGAGTTGGAGGTTTGGAATATTCGTCTACGAAGTTACTGTTTTGTGCACCACCACAAATCACCTTGTAGAGATTTAGAGCTCGATGCGCGGCATGCTCTGCGAGATCTGGCGAAAGTCCTCGCTCGAATCGACGAGATGCTTCTGAATGGAGATTGAATCGCTGTGCGGAACGTCGGATTAGTGCAGGATTGAAATGAGCGGCCTCCAAAAGAATAGATGTGGTGCTTTCGGTGACCTCAGTTTTGGCTCCACCCATCACCCCAGCNAGTGCGATTGGCCCGGAGCTATCTGCGATTACTAAAACTTCTTCATCCAGTTTGTGGGTCTCGCCATCTATAGTGACTATTTGCTCTGTGNTTGTAGCCCGTCTGATCTCTATTGCACCCTGCAAGCTATTCAAGTCAAAAGCATGGAGTGGCTGGCCGATCTCCATCATTACATAGTTGGTGATATCCACTATTGAGTTAATGGAACGCACTCCAGCCGCATTCAATCGGGTTTGGAGCCACTTAGGTGAAGGTCCGTTATACAGGTTTTCGATGACTATTCCTGAATATCGCCGACAGTCGTCTGCGTCCGCGATCTTGATGACGGGATCACCTCCTTGCGAATTAGTCTCTTCAGGAGTGGTTAATGCGGGTTCGGCTAACGGAAGATCAAGTATTGTCCCGATTTCCCNGGCTATCCCAAGCATGGACATCATGTCAGGTCGATTTGGCCAAACATGGACGTCAAGAATGATGTCTCCGAGATGATTTTCAAGTGTTTTACCAATCGGGGCTGATTCGTCTAGAACCAAGATTCCGTCATGTGCCTCCGATAAGCCAAGCTCAGCTTCTGAGAGGACCATTCCCGAACTTTCGATTCCTCGAATTTTGGCTTTCTTTAATTTTGTTAATTGCCCGTTAGCAGGATTAGTGACCATTGCGCCCTCTTGAGCGAAAGCTATTTTTTGATCGACCGCAAGGTTGGGAGCGCCGCAAACCACAGTGGCCGGTATATCTGCACCGTGATCGACAGTTGCCAGTCTAAGTTTATCTGCGTCGGGGTGGGCATTTATTTCAAGCACTTGNCCAACAGTTATCAATTCGCCCCAATCGGCACCCAATGTACGAATGCCTTCAACTTCCGCTGAAGCTGCAGTTATACGATCAGCGAACTCGCCAATGTTTATATCTGTCGGAATATCTAAATACTCACGCAGCCAGTCGANGGAAACAAACATAGAGTTAGCCGATCATACGTCAGTTTGCGCGGGGTCTTGATAAACTCTGTCCGGAAGAGCACCGTCAATCTCTCGTTTCAGCTTTACCGCGGCTTGAGTCCGGTGCCACGGGAAGATGAACTCATGCTGCGTAGGACCGTTGGCCTCTATGACATTTATTATCAGGCGTCCAAATGGCCATCGTTTAGGTTCATGTAGAGTTACTGTCCGAATGGCGGACAAGTCGAAGTGTTCCTGATGTCTTCCTAGATTGGTTTTTCTAATTATTCGTGAAATAACGATGCCGGTTAGTCCTGCGCCAACTATCGGGATACCTATGAAAAGCACCGTTAAAAGCAGTCCCATCAATGTGCCAGTCCCTGATAGCCAAAAGAGGCGGTTTGCCAACATNTCCGTCACNGTCACCACACGACCGTCAAAATTGAGCATTCCATCACGCGAGTTAAGAGTGAACGGTGGGTCTTCTGTGAATCGCATTTCTACATCCTTANGAATCATGCCACGTAATTTTATCAGCTACTGGAATTCGATAACGATCTACTCCCGAGTCAGATTTGTTCTCGGCTGCATATCCGAGATGCACTAGACCAATGATTTCTTCGTTTTCCTTTAGTCCTAAAAACAATTTTGCCTTCATGCTTCTAGACAGTTTCCCAGTTCGCCATCTGGTAGCCAGTCCTTTTTCATGAGCGGCTAATAGCAGATTCTGAATACCTGCAGCTCCGGCTGATAATTCTTCCAAGTATCTGCTTTTCCC
>PBOW01000063.1 GCA_002725365.1 Chloroflexota bacterium
TCCACTGAATTAGTCGGGAAAAAGTCTCTAAACTCTTGCGCTAATTGTGCCGCGAGCGTTCTGTTAGGAGCCAATACGAGGGTCGGTCTTTGCACTTGGCTGATGACATTAGCCATTGTGAAAGTTTTCCCTGTACCAGTTGCCCCCCGGAGTGTCTGAATTCTGCTGCCAGCTCTCAGGCCATCCACAATATTTTCTACTGCATTTGGCTGGTCTCCGGTCATACCAAAGGGAGCTGACAATTCAAAGAGTCTCTTCTCATTGTCAAAGGGCTCCTTGGTTTGTATAGTCCCTGTCTCGTTCATACATATGAGTGTACGTCAGTTTGTTAGGGCGTGAATATCCTGAAAGGGCGTAAAATCTAAATAGGAGTGCTCAATAAATGGATGAAGTAGGCATCGACGTAGGTGGGACATTCACTGATTTCATTTTCGAGTCAAATAGTCGATATACGGTGGCAAAAGTACCGACCACGCAATTGAATCCCTCTGATGCCATAATTCAAGGCTTGGGTTCCCTCAACACTACTGTCAATAAAATAGTCCACAGTTCGACGATAGCTACGAATACCCTGCTAGAACGGAACGGTGCAAAAACAGGCCTCATCACGAGTGCTGGTTTCCGAGACATCCTCCAGATAGGGAGACAAGCCCGATCCGATATTTATGAGCTAGAACCTAGTCCGGCTCCCTCACTAATTCATCACGAGGCAATTTTTGAATTTCCAATAAAGTTAGATCAGAATGGCAAAGTATTGACTAACGATAACGAAACTCCAGAAGTGCTATATCAAAAATGCCTGGATTTCGCTGCTGCAAATCAATTGGAGTCACTTGCTATCTGTCTTCTGTATTCGTATATCAACGATGACTTAGAGAGGGGCTTTGAGTCATACTATAACCAGAAGCGAAACAACAACTCGCAGTATGTGCCTTCATTCATCTCAATATCGAGTGTTGTATCGCCAGAATATCGAGAAGTTGAAAGGGCCTCTACGACAGTCTTGAATGCATATGTGGGACCAGTAATGAGCGCATACCTTAAAGATTTTGGTGAGCGGGTTCGCTTAGTAAATGATCAGCACACTGCTGATGTCAAGATCGTGAGAAGCGATGGCGGTTCCACTTCGCTCAAAAATGCCAGCAACCTTCCAGTCTCGACACTGTTATCAGGACCCTCAGCGGGAGTGCTGGGCGCGTTTTCCGTGGCAAAGCAAGCGGGATATAGGCGGATAATTACCTTTGATATGGGGGGGACCTCGACAGACATATCACTCTGCGATGGCCATATATCTTTTAAAAATCAGTTAGAAGTTGGAGGGATCCATGCTAGAACTCCAATTATTGATATCCATACAATTGGTGCCGGTGGAGGCTCTATAGCGAGGATTGATCAGGGTGGAGCACTCCGAGTTGGTCCGGAATCAGCGAAGTCCGTGCCGGGCCCAGCGTGTTATGGCAATCAGAAGGACTCGGCCGTTCCAGTGTTTACGGTCACCGACGCCAATGTAATACTTGGTCGGCTACCCGCCGAAAGTCTTTTAGGTAATACGCTTCAACTTGAAGTCAGTGAGTCACTTCGAGCAGCCAAGCCATTTCTAGAGCACTTCAACACAATTGAAGATTTCGCTCAAGCAGTTATCGATGTCACAAATTCCAATATGGAGCGAGCGTTAAGAGTTGTCTCAGTTCAACAGGGTTATGACCCCAGAGATTTTACTCTGGTTGCTTTCGGAGGTGCTGGACCACTCCATGCATGTGAAGTTGCAGAAAGCTTAGATATAGATAACGTACTAATTCCGAGAACCCCTGGGGTTCTCGCTGCGCTTGGCACGTTATTAGCAGATGAAACTTTCACCGTGTCCATATCGGTCCTATCATCCTGCACGAAATCAAACATCGAACATATCAGGAGAAGTATCGATGACGCAAAACGTCGGGTTGTAGCAAAATTTGGTTCGACTCCAGAGGTTTTCGAAGCTGTCGCGCAGCTGCGTTTTTCTGGTCAATCGCATGAATTAAATATCCGGATACCTGATGTAGACAATATTGACTCCTCGACAATAGAACTCATCCGTCAAAGCTTTATCGAGAGGCATCAATCTTTGTATGGACATGCGGGCTACGAAATCGAATTGGTAAACATACAAGTCACTGGGTCTAAGCCAAATAACAAACCATTACCTCTATATGACTCGCCCAAGCCTGTCTCACCTAATCCAACCAATATCCTTCGGCATGATGTTAGTTTCAGGGGGGAGATGAGATCCACACCTATTTTCAATAGAGATAACGTAGAGACAGCTGAGGTGTTTCATGGGCCGGTATTAATCACCCAGTTAGATGCCACTTCCGTGGTTTTACCGGCGTGGGATTTATTCGCGGACGAATACGGAAATTTATTACTACAAAAGACTGGCGACTAGAGGAAGCATGAAACTAACGCCTGCAGATATTGGAATAGCGGAAGCAAGCTTCTCTTCGATTGCGGAGGAAATGGGCGAGCTTTTAACTCGTTCAGCATTCTCTCCCAACATCAAGGAAAGGCGTGACCACTCTTGTGGACTCTTTGATTCCAATGGAAATCTAGTCGCCCAAGCGGCACACATTCCCGTCCATCTTGGAGCGATGCCGGTAGCAGTCAGAACAGTGATGGGGATGTCACCTTTCAATATCGGCGATGTAGTGACATTGAATGACCCGTACAAAGGCGGAAACCATTTGCCTGATATAACAACAGTCGCTCCCATCTTCGCCAATGATGCTGTGGTGGCCTATGCGGCGACTCGTGCACATCATGCCGATATAGGAGGCATGTCACCGGGTTCTATGCCTGTTGCAACAGAACTCTATCAAGAGGGACTAATTATTCCCCCTATAAAACTCGTTGAGGCTGGTGAGATCCAAACCGCTGCTTGGGAGATCATACTCCGNAATTCGAGAGCTCCCGANGAGCGTGCTGGTGACCTCCGGGCTCAACTAGCGGCGACTAACCTCGGTANNGATCGGTTGCGAGCGTTGGNTAATAGGTATGGATTGACNGGGATCAATGAACGATTCATTGCGGTTTTAGATCACGGCGAGAGGACAATCCGATCCGTTATCTCTGAGATCCCTGATGGAATCTACCAAGCCAATGACCAACTAGAGATTGACGAAGGNGGCACCATTAGGGTCAGAATCCAAGTCCTTGGGTCAGACATTCACTTTGACTTTACAGGTACAGACTCTTCCTCCGAANACACCTCCTTAAATGCCGTACCGCAAGTGACTCAATCAGCTTGCTACTATGCAGTTCGCTGCCTTGCGCCGAAGGACTCGCCAACGAATGAAGGATGCTATAGACCTATTAGTTTTCATCTCCCTGAAAATTCATTGGTTAATGCGTCGGCTCCTCGAGCAGTATCGGCTGGCAATGTCGAAGTCAGTCAACGCATCACTGACGTGATATTCCGTGCATTAGCAGTGGCNATACCCGATAGAATTCCGGCGGCGTCGTCAGGGACCATGAATAACATTACGATCGGCGGCTATGACTCTCGCTCCGGAAGACCATATGCATATTATGAAACATTGGCAGGTGGGGCTGGTGGTGGTCCACTCCGAGCCGGCCGCTCTGGCGTACATACGCATATGACAAACACCATGAATACCCCAGCTGAGGCATTAGCACTCGCGTATCCGTTCACAATAGAAAGATACGAATTACGTAAAGAAACAGGAGGTGCCGGGCGACATTACGGTGGGCAAGGTCTGGTGAGAGAATATTTATTTCATGACCCGGCAACCGTCACAATCATCTCTGAACGTCGTAGTCTGGCCCCTTGGGGTTTACAAGGTGGGAGTCCTGGTCAGCCCGGGTGTAATATCCTCGTTCGAAAATCTGGTGGCCGCGAGGAACTGCCAGCTCGAGTGACTCTGCAGGTAGAAAGGGGTGAGCGTATCATTATTGAAACCCCCGGTGGTGGTGGTTGGGGCAGAATAGAGTGAATTATATGAGCNCCTGGAACAGTACAAATGNAAATAGGATTCATTGGCAAANCAACNCAAAANCCCTACTGCTCAGCGTCTTAGCCNTAATCACTTTCACGATACTTGTGTCCTGTTCTGANAATCCTTCCCTGAGCAGTGNTGAACTAAACAATCCCACCCAAAGTGATCGTGGTATCCGGACACTTGCCGTGACAGGAGTTGGGGAAATTGAAATCACACCTGATCACGCTATTCTCTCAGTAAGTACTTCATGCGTTGCAACAACCAGCTCCGCTGCTCGAGATGAATGTGCAGTTGCNATGACCGCAATTTTCGACGAATTAGCCAAAAAAGAAGTCCCNCAGAAAAACATCNANACAACGAATTTCCGTATCTCAGAGAAGACAGTTTGGAGGGATGGAAGAAGCGAACGTATTGGNTTTGAAGTGTCGAATTCTTTATCTGTGCGGTTGGATGATTTCGGCATAATATCGGAGCTTCTTGATAAATTGGTTCGAGTTGCAGGTGACACAATACGAATAAATGGTTTCCGTTACGATGCGGAACGACACAACGAGCACGCGCTCGCCGCTTACACCAAAGCAATCGAGCAGGCCAAAGCTAAAGCAGAATCTTTGAGTCTCTCCTCAGGGGTGTCTTTGGGTGATATCCTAAGTATCAATACCGGAGGCCAAACTGCTACCCCTATCCTAAGAACTGGAGTCGCAATGATGGAAGCCGCAGACATGGGTAGCGCGGAAACGCCGCTAACCCCAGGGGTTCAAACGATTTCAAAAACTGTTGTGATTGTGTGGGAAATTGAATAGCGGAGTTTTGAGCGATACAGACATCCGTGCTGAGCTTGAGTCAGGACGACTCGTATGCGCTCCCCTTGCGGAGAGTGCTATACAGCCAGCATCAATCGACGTGCGACTAGGCAATCAATTTAGAGTATTTGTGAACCATCGACACGCCTACATAGATGTGCGGGACCCACAGTCGGACCTGACAGAGCTAGAGGTCATTCAGGGAGACGAACCATTCGTACTTCATCCCAATGAATTTGTGTTAGCAACTACTGTTGAATTAGTTAAGATTCCTGATTATCTAGTGGCACGCGTCGAAGGAAAATCATCTTTAGGACGGCTTGGCCTACTCGTCCATGCAACAGCTGGATTTGTTGACCCCGGATTTGATGGCCGACTCACTCTCGAGCTATCTAATGTGGCATCACTCCCGATTCGACTTTATGCCAATATGAAAATTGGGCAACTGTCATTCCAACACCTCACATCGCCTGCTGAACATCCTTACGGTCACCCTGCCCTAGGATCACGTTATCAGGGCCAAGACCTCCCAACAGCCAGTAGGATGTACAGGGATTTTTCCCGCTCATAAGTGTTGCTCGTGATGAGTTCTCTCGACGAATCCCCTGCCTCGAAGCATCAATCTGACTGGATGGGCTATGCCATCAACCTAGCTAAAAACGCAATCCCGAGAGCTTTCCCTCGTCCAACGGTCGGCGCAGTTATTGTAAAAAATGGCATACTTATTGCTGAGGGCACCACAGTACCTGGAGGAGGGTTGCACGCGGAAGCTGTGGCGCTCTCGAAGGCTGGAATATCCGCTCGTGGAGCAGATATGTATGTCACCCTTGAACCACACGGATATCAAAGTACTCAGC
>PBOW01000064.1 GCA_002725365.1 Chloroflexota bacterium
TCAACACATAGAGACACCCGATTATCCATTTCGATGTTTTTCCACTTTGGTGATTTGGTCGAAGTGAAAAGTAGCAATCCCTGTTCGCTCCAGTCATGCCAGATCGCTCGTGTTCTTGGTGATCCATCTTTGTCGATTGTCGCAAGGGTGCTGACTAAAGGGCGCTTTAAAAATTCACCGACGGCGTTACTCACTGTTTTCATATATCGTTCCCAACTATTTTTTTATTCATTCTTGGACTGTAGTCCCATGAAGTTATCTTGAGAGGTTCCAATTTTATGGCGATTTCTGTATCTTTCCGTGCCAACAGCCATCGACTGAAGTCGGATTCTTGTTCAGCGATATATTTGTCGACGAGAGTTTCCAGGATGCCGGGCCCGTCATCATCCGACAGTGTAACTCTTGCCTGCCCACGGACCCCTCTGTAAGGCATTGTTTCAGGTGATATCTGAAATCCACACACGGGGTGAGATTGCAGGTGGCGAAGGATTTTTGCACTGCTCTGGGTCGCGCACCATAGTGATAGGCCATCAGATATGAACCACAGAGATATTAGTAATGGGTTTGTGTTTGTATCGTTCACTGCTATTTGCATAGGGATAGTAGTCTCTTTTAGAAAACGTTGTATCTCTTCAGAAGACCACGGTCCATGGAGTTTCATTTCTCACCACTTAATTCAAATAATGTTTTCCGAACGAAGAATGTCCCTTGCCTTTTATGTTAAGTGACGGGGGTTAAATACTGGTGCCCATACTGTCGGCGAATCTTCGATCAAGATTTATGTGTAGAAGTCTCTTTGCATCGGTAAAGGTGTCAGTAGGTAGTGCCACAAGATATTTCAGGAGATCTGCTGACTGCTCTAATAGGTCGGTGTCGGAGTGATATACCCTGTGCACGAGGCCAATTTCACGGGCTCTGAGTCCCGTGAGTAGTTCGCCGCGGAAATGCATAGTCGCCGCGTGTGCCTGAGGAATAAGTCTGGTGATTTTATATGACCAACCCTCGGCCGCCCAAAGTGCCCGATGGACTCGTGGATCGCCAATTTTACAGTCGGTCGTAGCGACTCGAATATCGCAAGAAGTTGCCAGATCATATCCGGCACCGAGTGCGAAACCCTGCATAAGCACCACTGTTGGTTTTGGAAAATCCTTAATAGTAGTTATCAGCTTGTGGAGGCCAATAGGACCTGAACCAATCTGTAATTTGACTTGGTGTTGGCTGTATTGTGATAGAGGTTTTGATGGTCCGACGATATCGTTTCCGGCGCAAAATGCCCGACCCTCACCACTGAGCGCGAGGCAACGGACTGCGGTGTCGTCGCGGGCTTGTAATGTTGCTTCTATTATCTGCTCCTGCTGGTCTGAACTAAGCACATTGAGTTTTTTCGGGTTATTCAGCCGGATGTGACGGAGGCCTTCGATTTCAGGGTCGTCGAAGACAAGGGGTTCGGTACCTTCAGACATGCTTAATACCTTTATCTTCCTGAAAATTCCGGATCGCGTTTTTCGCGAAATGCATCGGCAGCTTCCGTCCGGTCTTCGATCACATTTGTTTGTCTAACAGCTAGCGAATGTTTAAGCGCCCATTCATACGGCATATCTAGTTGTTCGATGGTTTGTTCTTTGATTATTGAATACGATCGGGTCGCGAGACGAGCGATCGTATCTATAAATTCCGTGGTCTGCTTTTCAAAGTCTTTGTCTGAATAAACTTCATGAACCAGTCCCATACGGAGAGCTTCNTCAGCCGGCAATTTATCNCCAAGNAGAATGAGTCGAGTAGCTTGTGATANCCCAATTAGNCGTGGAAGCATATGGGTNATGCCTGTAGCAACGTGAGAGGCCTCTTTCACTCTACCGTCTGACAGGACGGNACTTTTTGACGCTAGCCTGTGGTCNGATGCACANGCAAGATCAAGTCCGATTCCNGAAGTATGACCCGTCAGTAGAGCGATAGTTGGTTTCGAACAAGAACGCACTGCGCTAANCATTGCTTGTTGTGGAAGCGGNGGAGCGCCGTGNTCACCTCCAGGGGCTCTTCCAGCGAACTCTGCGGGCCACTCACCGAGGTCTTGCCGACTTTCTCCCTCACAAAAGTGTGTACCCTNCCCTCTGAATACCACGGCGCGTATATCAGGATCATTCTGAGACTCNATGACGGTGTCTCTTATTAGCATCATCATGCTGTACGTCAATCGGTTCTCTTCAGCTGGACGATTCAACACTATCTCTAGTGTGCGGTCGGTTTTTCTGACGTCGAGCTCTGGCATTCGAATTCCTTCCTCGTTCACTTGGATTGAACCAGTTATTACTTCCTAGGATCTATGACAACTTCAACTGAATGAATCACATCGGTGAATGCGAATGGAGCTGAATAGTTATCAGTGACAGGGGACAGAATATCTTTCCCGATATCGGCACCATTTTTTTGAGCATTGCGATTGATCGGGACTGTTAAGCTCTCGAGTGGTTCTCCATCGACCATGATAGTTGCCGTACCTCCACGGCCCCGCTCTGCGTATTCAAATCTGACTGAAACTTGCATCGGTCCTGGCTCTAGCTTGAAAGGAGAAGACACCGACATACCTTTTCCTAAAGCGCTATGAGCGAAACATATTTGCTTATCCTTGATGTAGAGCGAAAAACCATCAATCACTGACCCCTGTGAATAAATAACGCCTTCCGAATCATCTCCTGATATTTGGATACTGGCGTCGACTTGCCAATTCCCTCGTCCTATCTGCGGGGCTAGCGAACTCGGAATATGCGAAATCGGCGGCGTGAACCGATATCGAAGACTCTCGTGATATGCGCCTGGGTGGGGGCTACTGCCTCCTGACTGAATGGTGCGATCTGCCAGAGGCAGGACATTATTTTTACCGGCCTCGATCCACCAGAGGTCTATGAGTTCTCTCAAACGTTCAGGTTCAGATTCGGCCAGATTATTCATTTCTGAAAAATCTTCAGCTAGGTTGTATAACTCCCAGACATCGTCGTCATAGGAGGCACCTGGTGCGTGACGTGTCACTGCTTTCCAGCCATCATGCCATATGCCTCGATGTCCAATCATTTCAAAATACTGCACACCCTTTCGGGATGGCTGGTCGGGATTTTCGTAGGTATATCTGAAACTCGTTCCAGTGATAGGAAGTTGCGCGTGCCCGTTGTAACTATCCATCGGAGTTATATCGAGCATATCTAGAATTGTTGGCGTGATATCAGACACATGGTGGAATTGATTTCGGACAGATCCGCCATTTTTGATAGACTCCGGATGGTGCACAATCATCGGTACTCTCACACCTCCTCCATGAGTGTCCTGCTTGTACCACCGGAGTGGTGTGTTGCCTACTTGTGACCAGCCCCATGGAATATCTGTGAAACTTTTTGGCCCTCCGATATCGTCCATAACTTCAGCCATTTCATCCATGTTTTCTTCATTGAGTTTTCGGCCTCGAGCCTCGATCGCGGCACGACCGTCATTCAGTGCACTTAGTCCACCTCCTGACCCGAGATACATGACACCTGTCGGTCCGCCTCCCTGGCTGGTCCCGTTGTCTGCTGTCAGGACGATTATGGTGTTATCAAACTGATCGATTGATTTCAAATGGTCGACAATACGTCCAATTTGTCTATCGGTATGCTCGAGGAATCCAGCCCATGTTTCTTGTAGGCGGCACATGAAAGCTTTTTCTTTATCTTCTAGTTCATCCCATGGTTTGACCCCAGGATTCCGAGGCGGGAGGACTGTGTCACTGGGTATGACGCCTAATTCTTTTTGTCGGCGGAAGTATTCTTCACGAATCACATCCCAGCCTGCATCAAACTTTCCACGATACTTATCTATATAGTCCTTGGGGGCATGATGAGGTTCGTGCATGGCACCTGTAGCAAAGTACATGAAAAACGGAGTGTCAGGATAGATCGATTTTTGGTCATTAATGTATTCAATTGCGTGATCGACGAGGTCATCAGTCACGTGGTACCCCTCGTCCGGTGTTTTCGGAGGGAATACGGGGTGATTGTCATGAGTCAGTTCAGGATAGTACTGGTCAGTGGCTCCAGGAAGAAAACCATAGAACCTATCGAAACCACGTTGCAAAGGCCATCCGTGCCTCGGGCCTGCCGCTGAATTATGCTCAGCCGGATTTAAATGCCATTTACCCAGAGCGTAGGTGGAATATCCTTCCTCTCTCAAAATCTCAGCGAGAGTGCCTGCGTTGCGGGAAACTAGAGCGCGTCGGCTTGGAAAGCCAATGTCGTGCATATTTGCAAGACTCCCCATGCCAACCGCATGATGATTTCTTCCTGTCAACAATGAAGCCCGAGTGGGGGAACAGAGCGGTGTGACGTGGAAATTCGAATATCGAAGACCACCAGCAGCAAGTTCGTCAAAATACGGGGTATCTATCACCGATCCGTAGCAACCAAAGTTTCCAAACCCGGTGTCATCAAGAAGTACGACCAGGACGTTTGGACTGGTTCCATCATGTGAAGAAGGTGCCTCTGGCCAGTCAGGAGTAGATTCCGAGAAAGTAGTGCCTATTTTTCCTTTGAAATCGGTGGTGCTCATAATCTTTATTCCCTTACATACATCAGATAGGTACGAAGGGAAGCATAGCCTGTTCAGGTTTTCATCGCTAAGTCTGACTAATCCACCGCCGCGATTGCTTCAATTTCTACTTTCACATCAGGCCGAAAAAGTCCGGCCACGTATATCCATGACATTGCTGGCTGTCCGTTGGGGAAATATTTATCATTCGCCTCGCCAATTTTTCGAGACCCCTCCGGCTTTTCAGTCAAAAATACTGTAATTCGAGCAACGTCAGAGGACGTGCCTCCTTCTGATTCCACGATGGCGACGATATTCGCTAAAGCCTGTTCATATTGTTGTTCAAGCCCGTCAACGATTGTTCCATCCATCGTATTCCCGATTTGCCCCGCTAAAACCAAAAGGCGTCNATTAGATGGNACAATGGCGAGTTGTCTATATCCGCCAGCTGACGGTGGGGCACTCGGNGGATTTATAAATTCAATGCTCATTCGGACNATACCCTTTCGATGGAGTAGTTTTCACTAGAACTACTGATNNTCGGGTTNATNACCCGACTCACGAGTCNCGCAGACCGGATCACATAGGTGACCAATCCGCCNACAATAAAAATGAAACCAGCCGATGCTAGACCGCCTGCCAATTTCCAGCCCCTTNTCGGGCGTGCTTTNCGCCGAGCCCACGACGAGTNGAAATATCTGGCAGGAAGTCTAACCCCAGTCAGTTTCACTNCAATAATTCCCGAGTGCTCTACTCGGNACTCTTGAGATTAGCTAGTCCGCTTAGAGTCAGCATACTGAACATTGCGATTGGAATAATAATCATTGGACCGCCAAAATNGTAGTCTTCTGCGTTGGCATATATGAGCCAGACCACCATTAATCCGATCATACTTACNCCTACNAGAGCGGTCATTTTAGCTCGGGCGGCACCTGACGTGAAGAGTGCAATTCCNGCNGTAANTANGGANAATAGGGCCANCNNTATTCCCAGCAAGGTCTCGTACATGGCGTCATGTTCGCCAGTATTTCCCTCACCCCAGCCCATCTCAGCAACGGANTGGCCATCAAGCAAAGCTGGTCCTGATCCCATGACCAGATTTAGGATNGCAAAGANCCACAACCAAATGACTGGATTTAGTACTTTCGTCATAAATNACACTCCTAAGCATTCACNTTATTAATTTGTTTACCCTAGAGGATCGTGATNAAAAAATCTATANCTGACNACGGGAAGTCATGAATAGTTTGAGCAAAGAGTATTATTGNTTNATGACCGAGCAAAGTNATCGTACGCCGATAGCTGACAACTACTTCAAACAGGTAATAGAGGCGAATCAGCNAATGGAGCAGCAACTATATTTTATAGAGCAGGACGGCCAGCAGACNTTCGCCTATTTTTCTTCCTATCCGGCCACTTTTGGCTCATTTGAAAATATTATCGGGCCTATGTAAACCGTAGCGTTCTCGGAGAGTAGTTCCTTGATATGCAGTTCTGAAGATCCCTCTCTTTTGTAGTAGCGGAACTACCTCGTCGATGAATACATCCAGCATTTTAGGGAGTACCGGGGGCATTAAGTTGATCCCATCGGCTACACCATCTGTGAACCAATCTTCAATTAAGTCAGCTATATCTTCTGGAGTTCCGGCCACAACATAATGGCCGCGAGCTCCGGCTAGTTTCGCGAGTAATTGTCTGAGGGTTGGTTTTTCCGTCCGAACCACGCCAGTTATCACCTCGGTTCTGCTCCTCGCAGCCTCTACTGTCGACGGATCTGGGAAATCATCAGTGGATAACGGAGTGTCGAGTGGGAGGTGCGAAAAATCAGCGCCACCAAAGCGGGCTGAGAGTCGCGCTAATCCTTCATCGGTATCTGTCAGCTCATTGAGGTTCTGACTGTATCGTTTTGCTTCATCTTCAGTCGAGGCGATGATCGGACTCAATCCGGGCAAAATAAGACACTGACTCTCGTCTCGCCCCTGAGCTCGAACCAAGGACTTCAAATCATGATAAAAAGCCTTCGCAGTAGATTTCTCCATGTGGGCAGTGAATACTGCCTCAGCATGTTCAGCCGCAAATTGTCTGCCAGTGTCTGACGATCCGGCCTGTACTAAGACCGGCCAACCTTGTGGCGGACGAGGAACATTCAGTGGCCCCTCGACCCGATAATAGTCACCACTATGGTCTATCGGTCGGACTCGGTTTTTGTGAATATATGTGCCGGCTGCTCGATCGTCCGCGACAGCATCATCTGACCAGCTATCCCATAGACTCTTTGCTACTTTCATGAACTCGTCGGCACGAGCATATCTATCTGTATGCGTCGGCTGCTCATCGTATCCATAATTTTTANCAGCAGGAGCGGACCACGACGTGACTATGTTCCAGCCGATTCGACCGTTGCTAATGTGGTCAAGCGAGGCGAATTGGCGGACGAGGTTGAAAGGCTCTGTATATGTGGTTGACGCCGTGGCGATGAGTCCAATTTGAGTAGTGGAGACTGCCAAAGCAGCCAAAGCAGTTAGGGGCTCAAGGCTGAGTGCAGCACCACCACCCCTGAACGACAATTGATCGGCAAGGAATATCGAATCAAACAGACCTTCTTCGGCCCGCTGGGACAATCCTTGTAGATACTGCACGTCAGTTAAGTCCAGCGCAGATGCGTCAGGATGCCTCCAAGAGGCTTCGTGGTGACCACGACTGTTGATGAACAGATTTAGATGTAGTTCTCGCGTCATACTCTTCGGCACCTTACAACTGACTCAAGGGACTGGATCAGACCACTCAGGAAAGTCGTTCAATCATACAAGAAGAAGAGGCTGGTCACTAAGATTGATACGCGTAAGATGAGATCAATTCGAGTTTTTTGTTAGATTGAGCNGGGCCATAAGTTATGAAGATTTTTGTTTCGACCGATTTGCCAGACAGCCCGGAAAATGTCTGGGCATACCTGCGGGATATCACCAGTCATACTGACTGGATGCATGATGCTCTCAGTATCGATATTACATCTACAAGCAAAGAGGGAATTGGAACAACTTTTGACTGTCTGACAGGGGTTGGCCCGCTTCGTACGCTCGACAAGATGGAGATCACTGGGTGGGCCCCCAACCGAATGATGGGCGTAAGACATGAAGGCCTAGTCACCGGTGAAGGTGTGTTCACGCTGTCGCCCATTGCGACGGGAACGAGATTCGCCTGGGTTGAGGAGCTGAAACTCCCTGCTGTCTTTGGTGGACCAATTGGTGAGATATTCGCAAAACCCATTTTGGGTATGATTTGGCGCAGAAACCTATCAGGGCTTCGCGCACAAATAGCTAAGAGACAGCAGGACTGACTGGTTTCCGCTATTCATTCGGTTTCTGAAACATATCTTCTTCAAGATCGATGTTTTTCGCCGCATAATCCGGCAACTCTCCGAGGTTAGACCTCGACGATTCCGATGCTGGAGCAACTTTGTTTGTTGCTCCAGGTCCTGTTTTTTTGCCTAATCGTCTACCACTCATCAACAAATCATATCTCGTGAGGTCCAGGCTGGACTACTAATTGACAGTGAAGCTCTTCACCATACCAAGCTGATAGTGCCCCGCGATGTTACAAAACAGGACATACTCTCCAGAATCGAGACTCACCGTGCCAGTCTCCGTGGCTTCTTGTTCTAAATCACCAGAGGAATAAAGAATCTCGCCAGCAGCTTCGATATCGACCATCGCAGTTGCTTCGTCGATTGGCAAAGCATCGAGTGCAAGACTGGTCTTGAGGATTCTGAAATTATGGACTAAGACGGCATAATTTTTGATAGCCAGAGTCATCTCACAATCCCCTTGGAAGCTCTCGGGTGCGGTAATAGCGTACGGTCCGTCATTTGCCAATTCGACTGTTAGTTCAGCATCGCAAGCTGGCTGTGCGGCAGACACCGCGGTAGTTTCACTTGAACTAGTCGAAGAGCTTGATTTTGCAGGTTCTGTTGATTCTGAGCCACAGGCCATTAGGGCTACCAACAGTAAAGAGACTATAAAAACGCGTGCTTTGNGAAGCATTTCCACCTCCATAATAATTTTTCCGTGGTCTGGCTTNTCCATGATCGACTCTACGCTAAAACGCTCAATGCGCAAGTGTTGTTTGACGCATGATTATTGGGCTGGAGGTATGCTGTTTTTGCATTGAAAGGTAATTTAATGGACTGGGATCAAATAGCGATAGTTGCTCAAATTGCCAGTGGGTTTGCAACTCTCGCAGTCGCGATATTTTTGGCGAGTCAGTTGAGGCTGCAGCACCAGGATGCGCAACGGGAATTGACATTTGCCTCTGAGAATCGACAGGAGAATTTGCTGCTAGCCACCGTTGCAGATGCTTCGCTGGCAGAAGCGATGGTGAGAGGTAATGAAGATTTCGTTGGTCTCTCACCATCAGATAAGTTCCGTGTGGACGTGATCTACCAGCAAATGTTTCTAATGTCGGGATCCCTCTGGCGTCTTGGACGAGATGGCGCCAGTACAGATCGGGTGAAAATACAATTTGGATTGCTTTTTGATCGACGAGGNATGCGCCAATACTATGAGCTACGAGGCCGGACTTTTCTCTATGATGATGCTTTGCGTGCGATAGGTGATTCAGTGTTTCAAAAGTTTGCCGGCAGAGAAGTGGATCTCTCACTATCCGAGATATAAGTCGAGCGAATCATGATCTGATGGGGAAAATAACTATCAGGTAGCGAATCTACTATTCCTATGAATAGCCAAANGAAAGTAAGTTTTCAACTGGATTGTAGAGTTCCTCTAGGTAGTCAATATCTTCTTGGTCGAGGTTGATGCTCATTGAGTCGACTAGTTCATCGAGTTGTTTTAACTTCGACACCCCAACAATTGGAGCTGTGATCTCTGATTTATTTGCTAACCATGCGAGCGCAATCTGGGCTGAAGTCTTTTCGTACTTGCTCGCTATTTCCCCCACTCGTTCAGCAATAGGAAACACATGATCGCCGTGATACAGACCCTCAGTACGGGCTCTGTCCTGTCCCTGAGATCGGTTAGTACTTCCCGACTCAAATCCGCCTTTGTAAGCGCCCGCGAGGATACCTCGGGCCAGTGGTGACCAAGGAGTGAGCGCAACGCCTGATTTTTCACAATACGGGTTCATTTCCCGCTCTTCTTCTCGATAAACCAGATTGTAATGATTCTGCATGGAGACAAACTTTTGCCATCCGTGCAGTTCAGCAGTGAGTTGGAGTTCAGCAAATTGCCACGCAAACATGGAAGATGCACCAAGATACAGGACTTTTCCAGCCTTCACCACGTCATTCAGCGCCTCCATAGTCTCCTCGATGGGCACTTCGGCATGCTGGCCCCGTATTCCATGTGGGTGGCGATGAATCACTAAATGATCGATATAGTCATGTCCGAGTCTTTTTAGACATGCATCAACACCTTCCATAACATGCTTACGGGAAAGTCCGCCTTGATTTGCTCCCCTTCCCATTGGTTGGGCTATTTTTGTAGCGAGCACATATTCATCTCGGGGAAGAAGTTCATTGAGTAGGGCTCCAACTACTTCTTCGGAAGCGCCGAGCCCGTAGACATCCGCACAGTCAAAATAATATAGACCGTGATCGAGTGCAGCCTTGAAGATCGGCCGAGCTTCGTCGAGCGTTAATGTCCAATCACCCTGATGTCCTCGTCCGGGAATTCCAAAATTCATTGTTCCGAGACATAGTTGCGAGACACTTAGTCCGCTTGTCCCTAACTGTACGCTCTCAAGCATTTGGTTTTTCTCCTCGATTAACGCCTTGCTGCTTCATGCCCATGGTAGGGGTACATCTGCTTCAAGGGATCATCGCGCGTAGTTTTGTCGGTCAAGGGACCAAAATGCAAACCCAATGACTAACAATACGGCTGTGGCAGAGGCGAAAATTCTCATAGCGGTGAGGAATCCGAACTCGTCCATAATCCAGGCTCCGCCGAATATAGATGTGGCAATAACAATCGACATAGTAGCGTTGGCGACTGAGAGTGTTGTGGCTCGATTGGCTACGTCCGTTCTGTCGGCCAAGAATTGATGGACATGCGGTTCTGTAACCGGTAGGAATAGGGCAGGCAAAACACATAGAGGAAATAACCAAAGCGAGGAGCCGGTGGACAAGATAAATGCAGCTNCTGAGGCGATCCCTGCCAGTCCTAACCACTGCCAGATAGAGAAAAGTTTTGTGGCACGACCAGCGAATATTGAGGTCCCCGCCATTAATAGGAAAATTAGCGCCATCCACCATCCGAATTCGTAGGTGCTGAGGCCATAATTTGCGAGTGTTTTTGGAAGCGTCAGTAGCAGTATCGCCAAGGACATTTCCGGAATGGCTTTGAGGCATACAATTCCCGCGACCGCTGGTGTGGTTATGATTCCAATAGCTGATCTAAAACCTTTGGAATAAGATTCGTCAGTGGTGCCATCCTGCAGATCTTCGGGTTCTTTCAGCGATAGCGACACGGCGATTAGCAGCACTCCAAAAATTGATGTGAGGATGAAGGGTACTGCGAGTGATGTCCAAATCAGTAGTAGAGGTCCAAGGGCGGTTGTGGTTGCAATAACTACTAGTGCACCGGCATTCAGCCAACCTTCGTACTGCGCATATCGGTGTTCTTCGCCTCTGTTTTTCAGTTTTTCAAACAAGAATGCTGAATCAGTACCAGATATGAAAGTGTCCCCTAAACCCCAAATCAGATACGCAAACAAAAGAAGAAACGGACTCGCTGAGAAACCAAAAACGAGGAAACCCAATGTTCCAAGGATTGATCCAGTAACTAATGATTTCTTTCGTCCCCAGCGGTCAGTAATTAACCCAGTTGGTACTTCAAGTGAGATTACGAATATCCACCAAGCCGCCTCGAATGCAAGTACCGTTCCCAAGCTCAATCCGCGCTGTTCTATTAGATAAACAGACCATATCGCTTCACCAAGAGATGCCCATCGAAATATCCACCACAGTGAGAGAAGCCGTAACCCTGTTAGTTTTGGGAAAATAGGTTTACGCCTTGGTGATGTTGAAGGGATTTCGACTGATGAGTCTCCAATCCCCGTCTTTATTGCCAACGGTGAAAATCGCGTTGAATGTTTGCATTAGCGACCCATCAGGAAATAAGCGACTTGCTTTAATTAGATATGCGACTTTCAACGAGTCCTGAATAATTATTTCGAAAGAGTCCAAGGTGCAAGTGCTGCCGGCCCAATCCGGCAAATATTCCTCCCAAATATCAGACATGTACTCCGGTATATTTGATTCATCAAATCGTCGATCCTCGAAGTCAGAGACAATAATCTGATGTACAGGAGGATGAATAGTATCTCTATATTTTTTCTTCTTGCTCGTCCCGATAGCCTCAACAGATTCCCGTAGTGCTTGTTCTGGTGTAATAGCCATATCGTCTCATTACGGTCTTTGCTGCGTGCGCTTCTAAGTCAATTATAGATCGTGGGAGTAAGTGAGTCATATTTTGAATAGAGTAAATTGAGCGCATACAGGTAAAGAGCACTGCTTGGTGAGAGATCGCCNTCANNTGANGGCGATCTCTCACCAATGATAAATATGGGTTATTTCCACTCCCATAGATCCCAAGTAGCGTTCCCCTGTGGATCGACTACCCAGTCATACACCACGGCAATTCCATCTATAGAAGCCAGAGAGGGAGCAGACGCTTCAAAGTAGACAACGCCCTTAAAGACGGCACTACCATCTTCCATGAATTGTCCCACCCCGGTCGCTCGAAAGGTCGCAACTCCATCTGCCGTCATCACTACGCCCGCATTAGGACATTCACCGTAAAGTTTGCCATTTGGTTTCATCTCTGCCGAATATGTAGCAAAGCTTTGTACTTCGACGCCAGCGAGTGTGCCGCTGAGCCCGGCTGCGGTCGTTTCAAACGTAGGATTCCCGTTTGTAGCCGGAAGGGCCTTTACCGCTGTTGGACCAGATATATTACCTACTTTTTCACCTAACATTGCGTCTCCTTTGCAAATTGTGCTTTTTCCAAACCCACGTGATTTTCGTTCAAGTTTGGGTTTTCCGATATAGTCTTGTAAACATGACAAAATTTGTCAAGTTTGAGCATCGGGGTGGTGGTGGTTTAGACCATAGATTCCGCGCGTGACAGGGATGATGAAGGAGGTATACATGATTTTTCATGTAATTGCACAACATGACCACAGTACCTGTAACAGGGTGAAGGAAGGGCCAGGTTTTGCAAAGTCTGGGATGACCTGGGTTGAAGGAAATGACAAGGTGAACATTCTCGGAGTATGGGGATATCCAGTGTCGCATCGTGTTTTCTCCGTGGTTGAGGCCGATACATTCGAGGATGTGGAATCACTGTTTGATTTTCATCTTGGTATGGGTCCTGTGGAAGTACTTCCAGTGAAGGACTTAGTTCAACTTCGGAAAGATCAAGGCTTTTGGGGAACGAATTAGATTTCCATAAGAGCTAGAATGAGTTATGCGAAATCTAGTTATCGGCGTAGTTGTAGGGATGGTCGTCAACTTTAGTATCGTTACTTTCGCAGGTGGAGGTACGGTCCCAAGCACCATTATTGGCCTTGTTGCTGGTATTGCTACAGTTATTTTCCTCGACTCTTTGGAAACAAAAGAAGATTAGATAGCCGGCGCTCCTAATTATTCAGTGCTCTCGATTTGTTACAAATCACTTCAAAAACAGCTACCCTCATCTGGCGATGAAGGGATACAGTCATGGACTGGGAGCAGGTTGCGATCACAGCGCAAATCATAACCGGTATCGCTACGCTTGGAGTCGCAGTGTTTCTTGCAAGTCAGTTGCGTTTACAGCATAGAGATTCTCAAAAAGATATAACTATGCGAATTCAGAGCAGACTCGATACGTATCGTAGTGCTATGGGAAAAGATCGTGAACTAAGTGATCTTTTTATACGGGGTCAAGTAGATTATCAGTCTTTGGATCAAAAAGAGAAACAACAATTTTTTTGGCTCGCTACAGGGATGATGACCTCTTGGATGAACATGGGAGAGTACGAGGATTCC
>PBOW01000006.1 GCA_002725365.1 Chloroflexota bacterium
GAGCACCAGAGCCTGCATAAAGATCTAAAATATATGAATAATCTGCTTCCAGTGAATCGAGCATCCCGAATAGTGATTCACGCAATCGCAAGGATGTAGGACGCACTCGAGCAGAAGGCGACACGAGTAATTGAGTACCTTTTGCTGAACCCGCAATAATGCGAGGGTTACGGTGAATATTTACTTTAGTCTTCTTCATATTCAGTAATATCCTCAATTCGGCGCAGGCCCAGGGGGGCCTGACGGTGGTGTAGCTGTAGGGCTCGGCGTAGAAGTTGGTGTTGGCTCAGGAGTCGCATCGGGAGTTACAGTCGCGCTAGCCTCAGGTGTTGGCGTGGGAGTGGCTTGCGGGGTAGGAACGCTAGTGGATGTGGCAGTTGGTGTAGATCCAACCGAAGTTGGATTTAAGCCACTGATGTCGGTTTTTTGCACTCGTAGCCATCGTTCATTCGCAACAAATGTTTCGCCATCCGACACCACTAACTTAATTGCATATACTCCTGGTTTATCAGGTGTGGTCCATATCACGGGCCTGTTAGCACTACCGACTGTCCAACATACCGAAGACAAAGTCCCACCACTCACAATCCAACACGGCTCGAGATAAGGACCGAAAGGTTTCTCGGGTGAGTCCACTCTTTCGTCTTGCCAAGCGAGGATTCTAGTCATCATAGGCTCTGAGATTTCATTCGAGTCGACTGCCTCTATAGCAAGTCCCCTCAAATCCCAGAAGGATATGAAATCCATTATGAAGTCCACCGTGAAACGGTTACTCACAAAGTATGTATTCGCCTTATGGTTCAAAGCCACTGAGTAGGCGCCTTCATCCCAATATACTTCTGAATCACTTTCTGCCAGCTGAAGTGTTACTTTCTGCGAGGTCAGTATTTCATCTCCACCATGCTGGATGGAAATACTTGCCATCTCCTCTAACAGTGTGTCGGGTGTGGTGATCGTCGAGTGCTCTGGCTGCGCAGCAAGGTTGGTCATCAGTCTAACCTTGGAAAGATCACTCCCCCCTTTTGCTAGGGATAACAACGTTCTGTCTAGCAGTTCTAATGGCCTCAGTGCTGGTGAGGGATATCGCAACCATACCTCGTCCGAACTTTCAATCAATTCAAGCCACTCTGTTTCTAATCTCTGACGTGTCTCGATCGACAGCACGACAATAATTTGTTTTGCTGACATTTCGTTTCTCTGCCGCAAATCAGCTAAAAATGTAACAAGTAGCGGCTCGAGGTCGGATGGGAAAGCCTCCAGATCGAGGAAAATTCCTCCCCAATGCTGGGACTCAATGACTCTTGATATCTCGCCCAGATAAGATTCTCCTATAACGGTGTCCGATAACAATCTGCGGAAATCGCTCTCAGAACCAGTTAGCTGAAGCAGCTCTTGTTTGCCCACCTGGGGATCGCCTTGATCGCGATTACTTCGTATCACTAATTGCCCCGAGGACTCTGATAGTTCAATCATTACCTCGCCAACGACATGCGCACTAAGATGTCTCATCACGGAATCTTCGTAAACCTTTGGCAGTAAGCCGTAGAAGCCCAGACTTTGTTCATTTGCAGGACTCTCGACCACGATCAAATTGTCAACTCTAGGTATCTCGACGTAGGAGCTTACCTTTCCAGGATGGCCATAATCATCACTAAGTGGTATTACTCGCCAATACCCATCGGAAAAAGTAAAAAGTTTGAGCTGTTCGCTGTCAATTATCTGATCGAAAATCGGTATCTCAACCTGAAAAAGGTTATCTGATTCGCATTGAAGAGTATCGGCACATACCGTGTTCCATTTTTTTACGAAATCTGGATGCAGCGAATAATACTCACTCCTCTGTATGTAGCCTTTTGGGAACAGTCGGAAGTCGAATTGATCTGACGATGTCCATACTGGCTCATCGTGAGACTCTACCCTGTCTATTACGAAATAAACCACCAAGGCACATACGCCGAGGACCAAAACGAAAGCAGCAATTGGCCCCTTCGGAAATCTGTCACGTTCATCTGTATTCCCTGACTCATTCTCTGGTCCCTCGAACGAATACTTGGATCCAAAACCTGAGCTAGAGCCGTCTTGTTCAAAATCGAACCTACCCTGGGGCCAACCTTCAGAAGAAAAGAAAAAAGCGGGCCGTAAAGCCAATGTCTGCTGTATTCCAGGATAAAAGTGAGACGGAAGTGGAGTAGTCTTCTCAGAGAAACTAAACCCCTTTGAAATATCAAAGAGTGTTCTACGAACCGACTGTGGAAACCCTGAGCGAGGAATGATCCTTCTCCTTGTAATACGGCCCCCACCACACCAGTAGTTTACCAGATGAGTCGACTACCTTTCTACGTTTTTGACAACAATCAGTAATTACATAAAATTTGTTTTTTAGACTACTACAGCCGTGGTAGAGTATTTGATCAAGAAGAACGGGATATGTGTACTTGACTTTAGCTTTTCTAAATACATGACAGACGAAGTAGTGGGAGTGTAAAGTGTCTAATCAGGACGAAACAGTTCGCCTCACACCCCAAGGTAAGGCGCGCTTAGAGTCGCAACTACATGAGCTCAAAACAGTAAGAAGGCCTGAAATTGCCTCATTGATTCATGATGCTCAAATCGGAGGACCGGACGCGCTGGACGCCCAGTACGAAGACGCGAAAAACCAGCAAGCGTATAACGAAAGTAAGATCAACGAGCTAGAACGCATTCTAGAAAACGTCGAGCTCATTGATGAGGTCTCCGGATCAGCAAATGTCCAGCTCGGATCGAGTGTAATTTTACGTGACAGCAAGGGAAAGCAATATAAATATACGATTGTAGGAGCGGCAGAGGGCGATCCAAGCCAAGGAAGACTCAGTGACAAAAGTCCTCTCGGCCAAGCTTTGATCGGAAGAAAACGGGGAGAAACTTTTTCTTTTGCCGCCCCCAGGGGTCAGATTAAGTTCAAAGTGACTAAGGTAGGTTGAGGTCAAATGACCAATTCAGAATCAACCGACGAGTTTACTGACTCGATAACGGATATTTCCAGTGACCGGCTCGTAGCTCCAAGGCTTGAACAACGAAAACAGCTAGTCGATCTTGGTGATCCGTACCCTGCCAGAGTCCAAAATACTCAGCTCATCGCCGAAGCACGGGCTACATTTGACGAATCCGAGAACGTTCCATCAGAACCGAAACAACTCGAGACGATAGTCGCAGGCCGGTTGACTGGAATGCGTCGTGCGGGAGGGATGATTTTTTCTGACCTCCGAGACTATTCAGGTGAAATTCAGATTCAGTTCAAGTCCGACGAACTCGATGACTTCGAGCAATTGAGTCTCGTTGCGGCTGGTGACTTTCTCGAAATATCAGGGGTATTGTTCCGAACAAAACGGGGAGAAGTGACTATTGGTTGTAACAGTTGGCGGGTAATTACAAAATCGATCAGACCATTCCCCAGCACAAAATATCCTATCGTCGACGAGGATATCCGGTCCCGCCAGCGATATCTTGATCTCATGGCCAACAGCTCCGCACGTGACCTGGCGATTACAAGATCACGAATCGTACGTTCAATAAGAAATTTTATGCATGATAGGGGCTTCATTGAAGTGGAGACATCCATGTTCCCTGATGTGCCGGGTGGAGCAAATGCTCGACCCTTTAAAACTGTTTCAAATGCCTTGGATCGCGAACTATCATTGAGAATATCGCTAGAGCTGCCTCTAAAGAAGCTATTAGTAGGTGATTTGCCTCCAGTATTTGAAATAGGCCGAGTGTTTAGGAACGAAAATGTGGACCGAGATCACTCACCAGAATTCACCATGATGGAGTCTTACGAACCGTACACAGACTACATGGGCGTTGCCGATATGGTGGAAGGGATGTTTCACCATATCGCCCGAGAGATGCCGGAACTAGGTCAGGTAGACCTCCCTGCAATTACGCACCCGGAAAATGGAAATGTTCTTAGCGAGGAACGAACGATTAACTTAACTCCTCCATTTATTAAGAGTACTTACAGAGAATTAATGGTTTCGTTTGCGGATGGGTTCGACGACCGGAATTATCAAACTAACGAAGACATCATGGAAAAAGCGCGCTCGATGAACGTAACGACTGACAACTCGATGTCACGCGGCAAACTACTGGATCGGATCTTTAGTGAGAAAGTTGAACCAAACCTCATACAACCCACATTTGTAATGGATTATCCGGTGGACAGTACCCCTCTCGCAAAGAAAAAAATAGACGACCACAGCTTAGTCGAGAGGTTTGAACTTTTTATTGATGGTCGTGAAATAGCCAATGCNTATAGCGAGNTAAANGATCCCGTGGATCAGCGCAGTCGAATGATTCAAGAACAGGACNGAGGGATTGAAGACGATGAGATACCACCTATTGATGAAGATTTCTTGATNGCAATAGACCATGGNATGCCACCCGCNGGTGGCATCGGTTTAGGCATAGATCGCCTAATCATGCTTTACACGGGTTCGACTAATTTGAGAGAGGTTATTCTCTTCCCTACACTAAGGAATACAGACTAGGCTCACGCCTCTGCACTCCTTTGGATGCGTTCGAATATGACGAAAACCAAGCTCGACCATATAACGGTTCAGGATGACATCCATATTCATGCATCTCCGAAAGTTGCCCTAGCAACCCTTTCAAGTCCGCAAGAATATCCACTCTTTCTTCCGAGTCAAATAAGTGAGTTTTTTCCATCAGGGGATGGGTTCAGCTGCAAGTTGAGCCTCCCGCTACTAACAGAAACTTTTTCCTTAACCCGCACGTCGAGTGATGATTTTCCCGTTCAATATACCGCCACAGATCAATCGCGGCTTAGGACTTTAAGTTGGGAACTCACGCCCGAATCAGAACACGAAATACACGTGAGACTCGTGATAGCTATAAAAAAACCTTCTGGAATACTGAAGACTATTCTCGAGCCCTTAGTACTTCCAGTACATCTCACTCAGATGGCCCGCGATACCCTCTGGGGCCTAAAACAGCTCCTAGAGAATTGACAGATGAAAAATCAAACACGCCAGCAAATTCCGCGATTCCAAGCCGTCATATTTGATTTGGATGGAGTACTGGCTGAGACTGAGACAGTATCCTTTCAAATTCTCAAGAAATACATAGAGCCCCACTCAGTTGACTGGGATGATTACGAGAAATTGATTGGCAAGGGAAGCAAGTCATTTGCTGAGTGGCTCAAAACTCATTTTGACTTTGAGGGCACCGTTGATGAAATTCAAAACAATGCAAATACATTTCGAGTAGAACAAATAGAACAAATGCATGTCCCGGGGATGCCAGGAGCCGCTGAACTTCTTCAGAGCTTAAAAGAAAGGCATGTCAAGTTGGCGGTGGCCTCACAATCTGATATTAGATGGGTGCGATCAGTGCTTCAAACATCTGATTTGCTCCAATATTTTGACTCAATAGTGACTTCTGATGAAGTAGATAAACCTAAACCTGCTCCTGACATTTACCTTAAAGCCGCCAAGATACTTGAAACTCCAATATCTGATTGCCTCGCATTTGAAGATTCGTTGATAGGGATTGACTCTGCGATCAACGCTGGAATCTTTACAATTCAACTCAGACAAAGTGCTCCTCCACCTCCTTTTGCGGAGACGGCCAATTTAGTTGTTGATTCGTTTCCAGAATTTATGCGACTAGCGAAACTTAAAGCGAGTAATTAGATATGTTGAGAGTCGCATGATTAAACAACATTTTACGGTNACGGGCTTCATCGTCAGTCGAGAGAGAGTCGCACTACACTGGCACAAACACGTCGGAAAATGGTTGCCGCCTGGCGGCCATATTGAGACTAACGAAGATCCAGTAACAGCTGTGCACCGTGAAATTCTAGAGGAGACAGGGTTACGGATCCGGTTGCTCGGACAACCTGCCTATCAATATGAGCACCCGCTGCAATTACCTGCACCNAAGGCGATGGCGATTTACGATATGGTCAATGGTGATGGGTCGTTAAGTGAAGTGCATCAACATGTAGATTTCATTTATTTTTCGACCCCAGACCCTGATGAGGATGCTGAACCCAAATATGAAGGTTGGATCTGGGCAGACGAACAGATGATTAAGACAGGTCATATCAATGCCTTTGGACGCGACGAACCGATTGCCTCTGATGTAAGGGAATTAAGCCTCAGTGCTATCGCGACATATAGGAAATTAAAAGGGATTAACCAATGATTGCACTCAAAGTTATTCGTGAAAATGTGGAAAATGTTCGTGCAGTCATGAAAACTCGAGGGGCGAATATCGACCTAGACCAGATCATTGAACTTGATCACAATAGAAGAAATCTTTTAGTGACTGTCGAGTCTGCGAGAGCGAATCGCCGAGAAGCAGGTAAGCAAATCGGTCAGGCAAAATCAGACGAGGANAGACAGAGATTAATCGAAGCACAGCGAAACGATGCTGGCGAACTGGATNAGTTAGAGAAGAATCTTCGAGAGATCGAGACTGAGTTAGATCAGCGCTTGCTCGAGATCCCNAATTTGACGCATCCGGATCTACCCGAAGGTGGTGAAGAAGATGCTCTGATCGTGCTCGATGGAGACGGTTCTACNAACACGGAAAGGAAATTCAGCCCAAAGCTGAGGTTAGATNAATACGACGAACCTCACTCACAAGCTGGNAAACCTCATTGGGANATAGCAGAAGAGCACGGATANATTGACTTCGAAAGAGGCAGNAAGGTCTCTGGGTCACCCTTCTATATGCTGAGGGGTGATGGCGCNAGACTGCAGCGAGCGTTAATAAATTGGATGCTTGATCTTCATCTTCGTCAGGGCTACGAAGAGGTCTATCCGCCGTTCCTAGTCCGTGAGGAACCACTAATCGGAACTGGTCAACTACCGAAATTTGCAGATACTTTATTTGAGATCAAGGATTCTGATTTATGGTTGGTCCCGACCGCCGAAGTGCCAGTCACCAATATGTACCGCGAGGAAATTTTCGAAATCGAAGAATTNCCGGTCAAGCACTCCGCATATACTGCCTGTTTCCGACATGAACAGTTCAGNGCAGGTCGACAGGTTAGAGGAATAAAAAGAGGATATCAATTCGACAAAGTTGAAATGGTTATTTTTACGACTGAGGATCAGTCATGGGAGACTTTGGACACACTACTTGAGAATGCACTAGATGTCGTCCGTCAATTAGGGCTGAAATACCGGGTACTACAACTCGCGACTAAAGATACTGGGTTCTCATCAGCGATGACATATGACATTGAAGTTTGGTCGGCCGGCAGTGGGGAATGGTTGGAGGTCTCGTCCGTCTCGAACTTCACAGATTTTCAAGCCCGCCGGGCAGGATTGCGATACCGAACTGCGGATAACGTAATAAAACATGCCCACACTTTAAATGGATCCGGGCTAGGTATTCCTAGAACTTTCGCAGCCTTGCTCGAACAAAACAGCAACGATAGCGGAAACATGCTTGTACCGGAGGTACTAAGGCCATACCTTGGAGGTCAGGAATTTCTTGAACCACCATTAAAGGTTGAGAGGTAATCCGCCGGCTGAAAAGCTAACTAGTATAGGAGGGGTGCCGGAGTGGTTGAACGGAACGGTCTTGAAAACCGTCGCTCGCGGATTCGCGAGCCGTGGGTTCGAATCCCACCCCCTCCGCCAAATATAGACGTAAGCCGAGTTCCGAAAGCCCGAGTAAGTTAGATGACATCTGTACTGGTTATTGGAGATACCCATATCCNTTCTTGGGACAGTGACATACACCCGTCACTTAAGACACTACTTAGCGAAGCAGACATTGCAGTACATTGCGGAGACTGGGTCAGTTTTGACGCGGTCGAAGGTTTCCAAAGGGATACAAATCAAAGCATATTTGTATCAGGAAACTCGGATCCACCAGACCTACGCCACACCATCCCCTATGTGGACATACTTGAAGTACACGGCATAAGGATCGGTATTACTCATCCGGCCTGGGCTGGTCCCGAGCCTGAACTTGGGGAACTATTAGATGATTTTCCTGAAGCACAATTCGGGAAATTAGATGTCATNTGCTACGGTCACACTCACGTTCCTGAGATTACAACTCACCGTGATGTCACCTTTGTAAATGGAGGGCAAGGATACCCATCATTATTCGTACCAGGTACCTATGCGTATATCAACGTTGAGGATACCGGAGAATTTACCGCTACCACTCACGAATTTGCACCGGGGCTTTAGGCATTTNCAAAGACACTCAATTAATTCCTGCGCTAGCATATAGATTCGATTCTTTAATAGGAGGGGTCGCATAGAGGCCTAGTGCGGGCGCCTGCTAAGCGCTTGTCCGGTTTATTTCCGGACCGTGGGTTCGAATCCCACCCCCTCCGCCATAGATCATTACTTGTAGCAAAGGATTTTAAGTAAACTAAGACACATCATGCAAAAATTTCATATCAGTACTCTCGGTTGCCAAATGAACCAAGCAGACTCGCTCAAACTCAGTGCAGGACTTGAAGCTCTAGGCTGGCAAACTGCTGAAAATGAGAGAGATAGTTCTCTCGTTGTCATTAACACCTGTTCCGTTAGACAACATGCCGAAGACAGAGCCTACTCACACCTCGGCAGACTGAGGAAACAAAAAGAATCAGGCTTGAAAATCCAGATCGCTGTTATGGGTTGCATGGTCGGCCCGAAGACTGACGAATTGTCAAAAAAATTTCCTTATGTTGATGCCTGGGCAAGACCTCAGGAGTTCGATCCTATCCTGCAACTTGCCGAATCCATTTCAGAAGCTCCAGAGGGTGAATTGGGAATACTGTCATCAATTTTGAATAGAGACATAACCAGAACTTATGCTCGGCCAGAGGGTGTATCAGCCTTCATTCCCGTGGTGCATGGTTGTGATAAATTCTGTACTTACTGCATAGTTCCCTTAAGACGTGGACGAGAACGGTCACGCAGCGTAGAAGACATAATGCACGAAATCAAATGGCTTGCCGACCGGGACATAAAAGAAGTTACTCTACTAGGTCAGACAGTAGAGGCCTANGGGCATGATCTTCCTGACTCTCCGACGNTGGCGACTCTTTTCGAAGNAATCGAAAATATTAGTGGAATTAAGCGTGTCCGCTTTCTCACNTCTTATCCAAAAGATATGACTGATGAAATAATTTCTTCTGTNGCTCAATCCAGTAAAGTCTGTGAGCATTTCAATATACCGGTCCAGTCAGGGTCCAACTCCATGCTAGGGAGAATGCGTCGGGGCTATATGGTGGAGGATTTCGAAAACAGAGTNGAAAAAATCCGAACATTGATGCCNAATGCNGCNATCGCCACCGATGTGATAGTCGGNTGCCCCGGCGAGACTCNGTCAGAATTTCAGGAAACAGTAGATCTCCTTGAGAAAATAAACTTCAACACCATTCATGTAGCCGCNTATTCGCCACGACCAGGAACATATGCTGACCGGAAAATGGATGACGATATTCCCAAGGAAATCAAGAAAGAACGGCTCCAAATTATTGAGGCGATTCACGCAAAATCCAGNGGAAATATCAATAGTCTAGCTGTGGGAAATCAGGTAGAAGTGTTGGTGGAAACTCTTGCTGGACATCAAGGGATGGGAAGGACACGAGGTGGTGTGATAGTTCATTTCTCACCCAACGGAGAAAAAATAGCTCCCGGTGAATTGGTCTTAATTGAGATAACAAGTGCGACCGCATGGTCCTTAAAAGGTCATGTGGCTAATACGCTTTCGCTTGCAGTAATCTAGTGATAATGCAGTAATAAGCACGTTCGTTAATTCTTAAAATATTCAATGAGAACAGCGTATTCATGTCCACACTAGAAGAACATCTATCAGAAGACGTAGCGGTGATTCTTGTAATCATTGGTATCGTCGACGGAAAACCACACGTATTACTTGTGCATCGGTCGGCCACCCCACAAGAAGGAAAATTCGCTCTCCCCGGTGGAAAATGGAAACGGACAGAATCCTTAGAGTCGAGTGCTCTGCAAAAATTGGTTCAAGAGACGGGCATAGAAAATCTATACCTAGAACAACTTTTTACAACAACTGGTCTCGATCAAAATGCCCCATCCATAGCGGTGGCCTATTTCGCGCTTGCTGATTCCAANAGTGTTCAATTAAGAAATGAAGAAGAATGGCGTCCAGGATGGTTCGCAGTTGAAAGTCTTCCGGAGTTGGCATTTAATAACAATCTTGTTATTGCACAAGCTATGAGTCGGATAGGGGCGAAGCTACAGTATTCAAATATTGCCTACAGTTTGTTGCCTGATGAATTCACTCTTCGGCANTTGCAAGACGTATACGAGGCGATTGATACCCNACCCATAGACAGGAGGAACTTCCGGAAAAAAATGTTAGCTAGTGGCTTAATAGAAGCGACGGGTAAAACAAGACGTGATGGTGCTCACAGACCGGCACANCTATACCGATTCACCTCTCGTGAAGCGATACTAATCTAGCNCGGTTCGACTAGGTNTAGACATCANCAGTACTGATGCTACGCTCGTCTTTAGAGTAAACAGGACACTGAAATTTTAGGCGGACAAAAAATGAAACTTCATGAATACCAGGCCAAAGAACTCCTCGCTGAATATGGCGTCCCNGTCCCAACAGGGANCATCGCAACAACTCCAGAGGAAGCTGTAGAGNTAGCTACTGGCATNGGCGGTGCTGTCGTGGTTAAAGCTCAGGCTCATACGGGCGCACGAGGCAAAGCAGGCGGCGTCAAAGTCGCTAATTCAGCGGAGGAAGCTGGCACAATCGCACAAGAAATACTAGGGATGANTCTCGTCACAAATCAAACGGGACCAAGTGGTCTTCCGGTNAACTCTGTGCTTATCGAAGAAGCGATTGAAATCGATCGCGAGCTATATTTATCAGTAGCAATAGATGGCTCAGCGGCCATGCCAGTAATAATTGCGTCTCAAGAAGGTGGCATGGATATAGAAGAAGTNGCNGCCCAAAGACCAGAGGCAATACTCAGGGAGTACATCGATCCNGCGGCAGGTTTTCAAGGATTCCAAGCACGTGCACTCGCATTCGGATTAGGACTCACTGGCGATCTCAACCGGCCAGCTACGAGTCTAATCGAATCTCTGGCGAAAGCATTCATGGAAAGTGATGGTTCCATCGCTGAGATAAATCCAGTAGTTGTTACGAAAGACGGAAGAGTGCTTGCAGCTGATGCAAAATTCTCCATCGATGATTCGGCGATGTTTAGACAAAAATCACTTGACGAAAAACGTGACAGGACGCAAGAAGCGGAAAAGGAGCTTGAGGCTCAGGACGCTGGCATCCAGAACTACATTAAATTGGACGGTAATATCGGCTGTCTCGTCAATGGAGCCGGTCTCGCAATGTCTACACTGGACGCCATCAAGATGGCTGGCGGAGACGCCGCAAACTTCCTTGATATCGGAACTGCAAATTCCCCTGAAGCCGTGGTCTCAGCTCTTCGTATTATTGGGACTGATCCTGACGTAGAAGCTGTTCTGGTAAATATTTTTGGCGGTCTTGCTCGGACGGATATAATCGCTCAGGGTGTCATCGATGCAAAAAATCAAGGACTTATTCCTCAGCCTACGGTAGTTAGACTTGCCGGCTCAAACGTGAATGAAGGCAATGAGCTACTGGACAAGTCAGGCCTCGAATTAGTGCGAGCAGATGGATTCGCACAAGCCGCTCAGGCTGCGGTCGACGCAATTTCCTAGGCCTCAAAGATAAACAACATAGAAATTAATGGAGTAATAAATGAGTCTATTGTTAGATGAAAACAGCAAAGTCGTGATTCAAGGATTTGGATCCGCTGGCCAAAGAGAGGCAATTATTTGCCGGGATTACGGTACATCTGTAGTAGCTGGCGTCACACCGGGCAAAGGCGGACAGGAAATTGAAGGTTTCCCAATACGAAATACTGTACAGGAAGCAGTTGACGAATTTGATGCCAATGTATCACTGATATTCGTACCTGCACCCTTCGCTGCCGATGCAATCCTCGAAGCTGTAGGTGCACAAATCCCAGTAATAATCTGTATCACAGAAAATATACCAGTCCTAGACATGATGAGAGTAAAACGGGTTCTGAGTACTTCCGACTCTATTCTCATCGGGCCAAACTGCCCAGGTGTGATCAATGTTGGGGCCCACGCACGCGCAGGCATCATGCCGGTCGACGTATACACTGAGGGTAACGTGGGCGTTATCTCACGTTCCGGCACCTTGGTATATGAAGCTGTTGACCAGCTGACTAAAGCCGGTGTAGGACAATCAGGCTCGATTGGAGTGGGTGGAGACCCAATTATTGGTACCAACCAAGCTCAGGCCTTAGCTCTGCTAGAGGATGACCCCAATACTGCGGCAGTCGTATTAATTGGAGAAATTGGTGGGACCGCTGAGCAAGAGGCTGCTGAGTTTATAAAAACTATGAGCAAGCCAGTCGTAGCGTTTATTGCGGGTGCGACGGCGCCACCAGGACGAAGAATGGGGCACGCTGGGGCAATAATTGCGGGAGCTGCAGGTACAGCCGAAGCTAAACAAAGTGCACTCCGTGAAGCAGGAGCCCACGTTGTTGAAAACCCAGGAGATATTGGCAGCACTATGCTCAATGTTCTGAAGAATCAGGGATTGGCATAAATTAGGTGGATTTCATCTCTTGATGGAGCTACTATCCATCGCATAGGAATTGAGAAGTCTGATTTTTGGAGTTACATAACAAGTGACATTCGTAATCACACAGCCGTGTATAGACACAATGGATCGAGCATGTGTGGAGGTCTGTCCAGTCGACTGCATCCACTTTGAAGAGGGCAGTGACAAGATGCTCTTCATCGATCCTGCAGAATGTATTGACTGCGGGCCCTGTCAACCAGCCTGTCCCGTGAGCGCCATCTTCCCAGAGGGAGATGTCCCT
>PBOW01000065.1 GCA_002725365.1 Chloroflexota bacterium
AACGAATCATTAACTGCGCTTCGATTCGGCAGTGCAGGATCACAAGTCGTAGTTGAGGAGCGAATGTATGGATGGGAGACTTCAGCGCACGCCTTTACAGACGGTATTACGGTGCGGCACATGCCTTTCTCTTGTGACCATAAGCCTGTCTTTGACGGGAATAAAGGCCCGAATACCGGGGGTATGGGCGTGTATTCCTCTCCACCACATCTCAAAAAAGCACAGCAAGACTTTATTGAGACGTCAGTTACGGAAAAATTGGTTTCGGCGATGGCTGCTGAGGGGCTCACTTATCAGGGAACTATTTATCCCGGCATGATGCTGACCAGTAGTGGCCCTAGAGTCGTTGAGATCAACGCCCGTTTCGGTGATCCTGAGACCGAGGCTTTGATGCCTCGGTTGAAAAGTGACCTGATCGACATCGTTGAGGCTGTTGCGAACCAGACTTTGAATGACATACATCCTGAATGGAGTAACGAGTACTCCGTTGGTGTCATAATGGCATCAGCAGGCTATCCGAATTCCTATACTGCCGGTCATTTAATTTCCGGTATTGAAGATACTGATGACAACGTCCAGGTGTTTCTCGCCGGAGCCGACAGAGACGAAGACAATAATCTAATCACAGCAGGTGGACGAGTGCTTTGTGTAGTGGGGACTGGCACAACTTTGGAAGATGCTCGTGAAATAACATATGACAACGTCAATAGAATAACCTTTGAAGGAGCTCATTTCAGNACGGATATCGGCTCGCTTTAGTTTCCTAGACACACCGCCTAGAATTAGTATCCTTGATATANAAATGAACCATAGGAGGGAAAATGATTCCCCGCTACTCTCGNACNGAAATGACNAATGTTTGGTCAGATAATCACAAATTCCAGACATGGTTACAGGTCGAAGTTGCTGCCACCCAAGGCTGGGCTAAAGAAGGCACAGTCCCAGAAATAGACGCAGAACTTATCGCAAACAATGCCACCGTTAATCCAGAAAATGTCATCACATATATTGAGGAAACTCATCATGATGTGACCGCATTCATTCGTTCCGTGACGGAATCACTTGGAGAAGAGGGTCGCTGGATTCACTACGGACTGACGAGTAGTGATGTCTGGGACACGGCAACTTCCCTCCAGTGTCTCGATGCTCTACGAATAATCGAATCCGGACTTGCAGATTTAGAAGCAGCCGTGCGTAAGCAGGCGACCGCCCACATGCATACTCTTTGTATCGGGCGAACCCATGGTATCCACGCTGAACCAACAACGTTTGGTATGAAGCTGGCTGTATGGCTTACGGAATTGAAACGACATAGTGAGAGACTCGAACTCGCAAAACGCCAAATAGGGATAGGACAGTTATCCGGTCCTGTAGGCACTCATGCTTCGGTACCACCAGTAGTCGAAGAAATTGCTTGCAACTATCTTGGCCTCGAGGTCGCCGANGCGACCACTCAAATCCTTCAGCGTGACCGGCATGCCTTCCTAGTAAATTGTATTGCGGGTCTAGCAGGGACTTTAGAGAAGTTTGCGACTGAACTCAGAAACCTCCAGAGAACCGAAGTNGCAGAGGTGGAAGAACCTTTCACTGAAAACGCACAGACTGGTTCGTCATCAATGCCACACAAGCGTAACCCTGAACTTTCGGAGCGNGTGTGTGGGATAGCACGCACCCTNAGAGGCTACGCAGTCACCGCTAATGAAAATATTGCANTATGGCACGAAAGGGACATTTCGCATTCAGGTGCGGAAAGAATCATACTCCCTGATGCATTTGGACTATTGGATTACGCACTGTACATCCTTACCGGTGTCATAGAAGGGCTTAATGTAAAAACTGACCGTATGCAGGAAAACCTGCATCTGACTCGAGGACTTATATTTTCATCAAAGGCATTGAATGCCCTAATTACCGCTGGAATGACAAGACAGGATGCTTATAAAATTGTTCAAGTTGCCGCTATGAAATCCCATGCCGAAAGACTTGATTTCCGCGAGCAGCTAGAAACACACCAAGAGGTTGATGAGCTTTTAACGAAAGAGCAAATTAACGATATATTTAACCCACAGTCGTATTTGAATTATGTTGACGTCACCTTCAAGCGAATTGGTCTTATCGAATGAGCACGAACACTTCCATGCTGATTACGGCACTGGATCTTGAACTTCTACACCGGGGGAAAGTTCGAGACGTCTACAAAATNAATGAGGAAACTTTACTGCTTGTCNCAACAGACAGGATTTCAGCATTCGACGTGGTGATGAACGAAGGAATCCCGAATAAGGGTTTCGTATTGTCCCAGATNTCGGCTTATTGGTTTGAAAAAACAAGTGATGTCATCCCTAATGCTTTTATTGGATTNCTGAATCAAGAAACTGCTGCACAATTTGGGCTCGGTGGCATATCGGACGAATACTTCCATCGCTCGATTATCATGAAAAAAGCCGCNGCCCTCCCAGTNGAATGCGTTGTACGTGGGTATCTTTCNGGCTCGGCTTGGAAGGACTACCAAACACACTCNTCGATAGCTGACATTCNGTTAGAGCCGGGTTTACTCGAATCTAGTCAACTCCACAGCCCGATCTTTACTCCTTCNACCAAGGCTGAACCGCCAGCACATGACGCTCCAATGACATATGGAGAGGTCGAGGAACTAGTTGGGGTCGATATAGCCAATGCCATTAAGGTACGCTCCTTAGCCCTCTATGGTTTCGCATCTCAAAATTGTGCTCCGAAGGGACTAATCCTCGCGGACACCAAGTTTGAATTCGGGCTCGTAGACGGTGAACCATGCCTGATCGACGAGGTNCTTACACCAGACTCCTCACGATTTTGGGCAGGTAACGACTACTTCGCCGGGAGACCGCAAAAATCTTTCGACAAACAACCGCTGCGTGATTATCTCGACGGCCNAGATTGGAACAAATCGGCNCCCCCGCCTCCCCTTCCTGNNGACATAATTCAGACTACATCCGAAAGATATATGAAAGCCCATTCNCTGGTAACCGGTTTAGAACTCAAGTGAGGTAAAATAACTCCATGGCAATCTTCAAGGCCCGTGTAGACATCATGCTTCGGCATGAAATAAACGATCCACAGGGCCTCGCTATCGCAAACGGTTTAGCTGAGCTTGGTTTTGATGAAGTTCAGTCTGTTCGAGCTGGTAAACGAATAGACTTGATACTCGAATCGGATGATATTGGGTCAGCACAAGACAGAGTCAGCGAAATGGCCGATAAACTCCTAGCAAATCTAACGATCGAGGATTACACGGTATCAGTGACACTGGTCGACTAATCAGCTTACTTATTCAAAAAATCAATCACTTCACCGTGGATTAGCCCGTTAGAAGACACCGCATGCCCAGCGGTATATATCTCATTGCCCAGTTCATCGGTCATTTTGCCTCCAGCCTCATGAACCAAGAGGAAAAGCGCAGCGACGTCCCAGATACTGACAATTGGGTCCAACATTACTTCAGACGCACCCTCAGCAACCAAACAATGCCCCCAGAAATCTCCTACACCGCGCTCTCTCCAGACTCCAGCTTGCAAATCTCGAAATTTCTGCCATTTCTCTTCGCAAGCTTTCGTCCCTGTAAACAACAGTTGGGCCTTATTCAAATTTTTCACCTCAGATGTTCGGAGTTGACGAGCTTCATTGTCAACATCAGATTTATAGGCACCTTCACCCTTGATCGCCCACCACCGAGTGCGGAACGCTGGGGCCGAGATAACGGATAAAAGAATCTCATTATCGAACCGTAAGGCAATCAATGTGGCCCAAATTGGGAGACCCGTCATGAAGCCGTGAGTGCCATCAATCGGGTCAATCACCCAGCAAAAATCCTCATCTGTGCCAGGCGATTCACCTTCTTCTTCCCCGATCACAGAATGACCAGGAAAGACCTTGCCTATCTCATCACGAATGACTCGTTCGACTTCTTTGTCCGCTCGAGTGACATATGAACCATCGTCTTTCTGAGTCTCACCAATGCTTCCTCGAGCCTGTCGGAAATATTTAAGGGCAATTTCATCAGTCTGATCCAAAATGCTATTGAGCAACGTTAGAGAACTTGCCGAGTCGAAATCCTTATATTCAGTCATTGGGATACCAGTTCAATCCGTGAGGGTACCTTTCGTACTAGGGACCCTATCGGCGATCCTTGGATCCGCTAAAGTTGCCGCATCCAGTGCACGCCCCAAAGCCTTCATGGCTGCTTCAGCAATATGATGATTGTTGCTGCCAGAGAGTTGCCGAACATGGATGGTCGAACGCGATCCGGAGGCCAATGAGTGGAACACATGGGCTACCATCTCAGTAGGAACGTCCCCAATAATATCCGGTCCGAATTCAAATGAAACTTCTGCGTGTGGCCGACCGGATAAGTCAACTACACACTGAACTAATGCTTCGTCGAGAGGCACAGTAGCATCACCCATTCGAGTGATCCCAACTCGGTCACCGAGCGCCTGATCGAGTGCCTGCCCAAGCACAATGGCAACGTCTTCAATCGTGTGATGAGCGTCAACATCTAGATCTCCACTGGCGGCAACCTGTAAATCAAATCTGCCGTGTCGTGCAAATGCTTCAAGCATGTGATTATAGAAACCAAGCCCGGTAGACACTTCTGCATTACCTGCACCATCAACATTCAAACTCAGTGAGATATCAGTTTCTGCAGTCTTACGACTAATCTCCGCGGTGCGCTCCAGTCCCATGACCTACTCCGATCCAATTTCTTTCAACACACGCAAAACCTCATTATTTTCTTCCGGTGTTGCGATCGATAATCGCAAATGGTCCTCCAGACGAGGATGTGCGATGTACCTAGTGAAAATACCTTCCGTGCGTAGTCTGTCTCTCAATTCTAGACCAGAAATACCATCTAACCGACACAGCAGGAACGATGCGTCAGACTGCCAAGGATTTATCCATCCAAGTGACTGAAATTCTTCCGCTAGCCTGTCGCGTTCATTCACAATGATCGCGGCTTTTTCATCCAGTGAATCGGAGTCTTCCAGAGAGGCCAATGCCGCGACCTCAGCAGCTATTCCAATGTTGTACGGTTGCTTAGCTTGCATGCATATCTGCGCAGTTTCTGGATGCATGACGCCATAACCAATCCGCAGTCCTGCTAGCCCACCCCACTTCGAAAACGTCCTCAAAACTATGAGCCGTGGCGTAGCCGAAGCAAGCTGAACGAGTGACTCGTGAGTCGAGAATTCTATATACGCCTCATCAATAACAACGATACTCCCAGCCGCTAAAAGTTCAGTGACGAGTTTTAGAGATATAGAATTGCCTGTTGGATTATTCGGCGAAGGAATGAAGACGACCTTTGATCTTGTTGCCTCTATTAATAATCTCTCAGAATCGAAATTCCACTGAGGGCCAAGTGGGACATCAACTACCTGAGCTCCGTGAAGACTGGCGTCAAACGAGTACATCCCAAACGTGGGGCTCGATATCAAAATATCGTCTCCCGGAGCCACGAATAGCCGAAAGACCAGATCAATCAGCTCATCTGAACCGTTACCGCACACAACCGCGTCAGGTGAAACGTTTATATGAGCCCCTATCGATTCTCGAAGTGCACGCTGTTCCGCATCGCCATATCGATGGACCGTATTTAATAAGGAATTAGTGATGGCAGAGATCGCATGCTCAGATGGTCCAAAAGCATTCTCATTGCCATCGATTTTAATAATTGTATCCGGATCCAAGCCAAGTTCTCGGGCAAGTGCGTTTACGTCTTCAAGCGCAGCATATGGGGGTAGTGTCCGCATAGATGGTTTTAGTAGGTCCTGTATTTCCATGGTAAAGTCCTATCTTCAAATTCTCAGTGAACTTGTTATCTTTGGAGCCTTCTCTCAATACTCAGAGCATGACCAGTCAATCCTTCCGCTCGAGCGAGGATCGCAGCGTCTGGTCCGAGACGGAGCAACTCATCATCATCTAAGGCCACTATCGAAGTAATTTTCAGGAAATCAAGCACCGAAAGAGGCGATGCCCACCGCGCTGAACCGCCGGTCGGCATAACGTGACTCGGCCCAGCCGTATAGTCACCTAATACCTCAGGCGAGGATTCACCCACAAATATCCCGCCACAATTGGTAATACTTTCAATAAGTTCCTCTGGTGCGCGCACCAACAGGCAGAGGTGCTCCGGAGCAAACGCATTCGAGAGATCTACCGCCCGTGATAAATTCTCAACTACAATCGCTCCACCCCGACTAATCGCTGCTTCCGCGATTTCACGGCGTTCCAACGACATGACTTGCTCGTTGACATACTCTGCAGTTCTCTCGGCAAACTCGGACGAATCGCAGAGGAGGATCGGTGTCGCCAGTACGTCATGCTCCGCCTGAGCCAACAAATCAGCTGCCGCTAAAGACGGAGATGCTGATTGATCAGCAATAACTAACGTCTCTGTGGGTCCGTAGATTGAGTCTATTCCGACGTCACCAAATAACTGCTTCTTTGCCAAGGTCACAAACAGGCCACCAGGACCAAATATTTTATCAACCCGACCCGAGACCTCGGTCCCATATGCCATCGCTGCAAGAGCCTGTGCCCCTGAGCCTCTATAGACTTTATCGACCCCCGACAGTCTAGCCGCCACAAGTTTATGCGGATTTATCTTTCCATTCTTCATGGGTGCAGAGAATCCAACTAACTCCTTAACACCAGCGACGACCGCTGGAACTGCAGTATGAATCACAGATGAGGGAAGAGCCGCCTCCCCTCCAGTCATATAGATACCTACACGTGTCAAAGGACGAACAGACCATCCCATACTACGTTTCATGAAGGATTGAGGCCCATGCTTAAGTTGGTCCTCATGATATTTTTTTATCCTAGCTACGGTGAATTGGATGGCTTCAAGGTCATCGATAGGGATGGTTTTGAACGCTTCGACTATTTCCTCTTCACTAACTTCAGTTTCACCATACTCTGATCCGTCAAATAGTTTGGTAAACCGCTGCAGGGCTTGATCGCCTCCGCTCTTGACCTCCGAAATTATTCGACCGACATGAGAAGACGGAGAAATATCCTCTGTTCTGTCTGGCCAAGTATTATTCAGGCTCGTTTGCATCGCGCTGCCAATGGATGCGTCCAGCTCTATTTCACGTCGGATCAGACGACCCGCCTCGACAGAACCATCTTTTAAAATCCGTAAGAGCATAGAAGTATTTATTTCAGCCATGAACTCACCTCAAGTATTCCAGCAGCCTATCCCGTATAACTATTCTCGCTTGTGCGAGGAAGTCCGCCACTTCCTCCAGGGAAACGTACTGATAGGCTTCTTCTAACAATCGTTCCGGATCTTTTTCTAAGTCTGACATGACTTCACCGCCAAGTTCAACATTTTCTATATGTCGCCCCAGCATTTTTGCGAAGCGCGAATAATCTGGTGGTTGTGAAGAGATGTCAATCGACACGTCAAGCCATTCAACCAGTGATTCCTGTTCAATAAATGGGATTTTAGGGAGTGAAAACGACGTCCTGAGTGACCTAGTGACGCTCTCCATAGCACTCTGGTTCGTTCGGTCTACTCTATCAACTTCATACTGCATCACTCTATCGAGAAGATTCGCGCGCGGTCCGCCAATCACTTCGGCAACAGGGGCAAAAATTGGGCGATACACTTCAGATATAAAAAGCTCATCTAGCACTAGGTGAGTTATATATCCTAGGATAAATGCGACGTAGTCTTGCTCGCTATCGGAACCAAATTCGAGGTCCGGATACTCTCTGAACATCCTCCCTACAGAGTCCTGAACTCCGTATTCAGCAAGGTCAAAAAAATGAGTCACCGCTCGATCATTTCTAGTAATAACCCTCACATCAGGAGCAGTTGCACCCAAGAAATAAGCCCCACGAGCTCTATCGATCTCCTTACAATCGAGCATTTCGGCGATAGCATAGGCACTGTATAGATGGCTACCTAATTGCGGCACTCTCAGAAGCCTCTCTCCCCATTCTCATTTAAAATTTATCCAATATCGAATTAATCATCGTCAGCTTTCGGTCTGGATATCCACCCTTACGACCAATAATACAATTAGTTGACCAGATCATTACGTCAATCATCGATAGATTGTTCGCAGCAAGAGTGGCCCCAGTTTCCGTTCCCTCGATTAGTATTTCCGCATCTTCAGGAACGAATCCTTCCGATGCACCAGATATAGGTATTACTGAATATCTTCCCAGCCTGTTGGTTCGGGCGTACTTGTCCGCAAGTGCTGCATATTCTGAGGTCACGCGTATGACCCGATCAGGATCATCACGACGCCATTCGGTAATCGCCTCATCCNTTGAATCAACATCTAGCTCGTTCGAAATGACAGCNCCAAGTTTGTATTCAGAACGTCCGAGATCGACTAGNTCTTCAACTGGCGCCTCAGGGTAGAGTGACAGGAAGTTTTCTAACCAATCTCTTCCAGTCATCGCCAGATCAAACAACCCCATCGCCACAGCGCGGGGCATATCTTGAGGACGAAACACCTTAACAGAGATACCCGAATCTGATGAACTAGGGCGCCTTACTGCAACTGTCTCGTCATACCCATCGAAAAAAATACCTGCATCAGCCAATGCTCTCACTGTATGCCTTTGCGCATGTCCGTCCGGAACGGCAATACGTACCGTATTGTCGGGATCNCGCTGGCGAGTTCGAGCTCTCGCAGGAATCATCTCCAGTTTTTCCAGAGGCTCAGGATGGACCAAGCCGGAATTTTGTTCGGAAGATTGCATCGAAAGTAGAGGGCCCAAAGCAAGCGATAAATTTTTCATAGCCAAAGAATTTTTATTCGCGATCAGCCATATGCCACCACGGTGCACATGTGAAAGTACCTGCAGACCTTCCCTCGCAACCGCTGACTCCGTAGCAATAGTGAAATCTGCATCNTCGGGAGGCCAAGCCTCTGGTTGAGCCCAAACATCAAGGATCCGATAATTACGGGCTTGNATCTCGGTCAAGTAGCGGAGAGCTATATTCGGAAACTCTGTCGTAACCGTGTGAGCTTCTCTACTCCCGAGCACTGACAAATCTGAATCTATCGCACCTCCGATCACGAGAGAATCTGAGCCATCGTCTGATACGTTACTCAGGCTAATCATCCGCAAAGGTACAATTGACTCCTTCGGGTAGCGAGTTAGTAATTCATCGATTGATATTCTCGAACAAATAGCGAGGTCATAATTCCCTGACGCAACCTGAATTGGGATATCTCGATCAGAAAATACNCTAACGGTCATATCGTTTCTATTCTTTACGTTGAACCGGTAGGCCCGAGAACCGGAACCATAGTCGACTACCTCAAAGTCGACTTCTTCAAGTGCAGAGGCTAGAGGGCCCCTGAGATCACCACGAGGTAATGCGATCCTGATCATCGATAACTCTAATCTGACTCGGTGACTTGCTGGCAAAAGGTGTCGANATCAAATGCCCACCCNATGGCTGGGACAGAGCGACCTCCGAGTGATTCGATCAAAGAATCGTAGCGACCGCCCAGAATCCAGCTGGACATACTCTTGTCAGTCACTCCTCTTGTCTCNCCTGAAATATTGAATGTGATCCCTGAATAGTACTCATAAGGTCGGACGGCTGCAGGCTGTAANTGGAANGGAATACCTAGCCCCTCAAGAGCCGAAGTGATAGCGATCAATTCTTCCATGGAAGAAGTAGCTTCCGCGACGACAGATGAAATCATGGAATGAGCGTTTCGGGCAAAATCCACAGAAGTGGCCTCTGGATGTACTAGTAAGGTAAGGCAATTTTGTATCTCTGCCGGAAGTCTGGAAGTGCTGATAATTTGCTCTGCCTCCCCATCAATCAACGACTCGTGGAAGTCTGTAATCTCGCCTGCAGAAAATTCCCCGGCTTCGAGAAGAGTNCTNAGAAGCTTAGAATGTGCAAGCGAAATTGAAATCTTCTCTACCCCAACATGTTCGAGAAATTCGATTGCCGTTCTGATCATGGAAACATCGGACACGGATTGATCTGAACCAATGCCCTCGACACCACACTGCCATCGTTCTCGATCCCCCTGATCGGTAAATCGAAAGGCCGGCTGAACATACGCTACTCGTCCCGAGCCATCTGCATCACGGTTTTCAACGTACCATCGAGCAACTGAGATAGTCACGTCCGGCCTCATCACAACCCGTTCGCCGCTCCAGCCATCCCAATCGATAAACGAATATGCCTCTTCCAAAGCCTGGGGCGTCAGTGCATTCGCGCTTGTGAAAAGGTGTAGTGGTTCGAGAGTAGGAGTCCGTATTTCATCAAANCCTGCCTGACTTGTAACCGTCAGAAATACACGCTCTACTTCTCGGAATCGTCTCATAAACATTGCGTCTCTGTCACGCATCCCTGGGCTTCGCAAATCTGTCACTATTCTGGACACCCCTAGCTATCTCTCTCGAATCGTTTCATTGTCNCTGTATCTATATTGTCGCAGGAAGCAGTCCTGTAATAAACAATTTATTTCTTCTTTGCCGTTAGCACCAATGCCTGTCCACTAGACAATCANTCCAAACAGNGATCGCCNGCTCTCTAGTTATCCAATTGTGTGTACTTCACCTGCTGAATAGCTCTCTCTACTACCCTCGTCTGTTCGTAGTATGAGTTCTCCGCTATTTGTTACGGTTTCAGCAATTCCAGTCACATCGCCGTTTGGGGTTGATAATCGTATCCGACGGCCAATGGTCACCAGATTCTCACTCCACTCTTCCCAGAGCTGATCCGGTGCACTCGAGGACTGGACGTGTCTCACCTCGAGTGAATAAGTCAGGCATGCTAACAGTTCTTCAATAGATGGAGGTGAATAGCCTTCTCCNTGGATACTCGTAGCAATGTCTCGCACCTCGGTTGGCAGGGTTTCTGGTGTACGGATATTTATTCCAGTGCCCAGATGGACAGTTACATGATCTCCGGTTACTTGGAGATCTGGAAGAATTCCTGCTAATTTCTTTGACCTCACCAGTATGTCGTTAGGCCATTTGATATCTGCTTGAAGACCTGATGCCAGCTCGACTGCATCACGCACTGCTAACGCGGCGACCATCGTAACCTGATTCGCTTGTTTCATACTTTCAAGTTCATAGTATGTAGTCGCCCATAACCCNGAGTCCGGTGCTGAAACAAATGAACGTCCTTTCCGACCGCGACCGGCAAGCTGCTGCCCCGCTACAAACACGCTNCCGGACGATGCTCCAGCAGCGACNCCTTCTAACGAGTCAATCATCGTAGTCTCAGTGGTTTCTTTGTAGAATACAGTGTGTCCGATGAGTACATCCCTAGCCACGCCGCTGTTCTGCATACTTTGCCGTAATTGGCGATAATTTTGTTCGTCGAAAGGCACTAACGCGCCTCCTAATTCTTAAATATTTGTGAAAATGAGAAGGGGCCCTNAGGGCCCCTTCATTACGTCACTCAACTGGTCAAGAAAATCTTGACGGTGGCACGCAATTAGCGAGTAGTCACCTCCGCCGTGTTCAACTTAACCGGTTGGTAACGCTTAGTACTTCCCATATTTACACCACCTCCTCTCATACTCCAAGAATAAGAGATAGGTGGCTGCGCGACAACTATGCTGACTGCAGCTACAGCGTCACCGCATCAATTGCCGACTTGGTCGCCGACAATATTTGATCAATTTCATCACCGTTTACACAAAGTGGAGGCGCGAACAGCAGATTATCTCCCACTATTCGAGTTATCACCTGCCCCTCCTCCCTCAAATGTTTCTGTATCGCGAAGCCTATCCCAGCACTCGGCTCATAAGGAGTATTAGAATCACTATCTTCAACCGCCGAGAGNCCTGCTATTAGGCCAAGTTGACGGATATTTGTGACATGTGGATGGCCCGCAAGCATCTCATGGAGACCTTTACCGAGCCTGTCACCCATTTCTTGNGCGTTCTGTACCAAATTCTCATCTTCGATAATTTGCAGATTTCGTAGCCCCACAGCCGAAGCCGTAGGGTGAGCAGAATTAGTATAGGCGTGCATGAATCGTGCATCTGCTGGGACATCCTTTAAAGCATCACGAATCTCTCGTGACACGATTGTGCCCCCCATTGGGATATATCCTGACGTTATTGCCTTCGCAAAAGACACCATGTCCGGTTGCACATCCCAGCGCTCCATAGCGAACCACTTTCCGGTTCTACCAAACCCAGTAATAACTTCGTCGGCTATCAGCAATACCTCGTATTTNTCGCATATTTCACGTACTTCACGGAAATATGAATCTGATGGAGTCCACACTCCTCCAGCTCCTTTGACTGGNTCACAGATGACCGCAGCGACAGTCTCCGGTCCTTCCCGCAAAATCGAGTCTTCTATCCAGGAGGCATATTCACCGTCCGAGTTAGGCTCCCCGGCGCTGTCTTCAGGGTTCTCTGGAGCCTGTGTATGAACAATGTTTGGGACTAGTGGACCAAAGTATTTCCAAAACGGGGGCAGCCCTGTCATTGTAGATGTTGCCAAGGTGCCGCCATGATACGCNCGTTCACGAGCAATCAGTTTATTCTTTTCCGGCTTACCTTTTAGATTCCAATAAAATCTAGCTGTCTTAAATGAGGTCTCGTTGGACTCCGAACCAGAATTCGTGAAGTAAACTGATCCCATGTTGTCGTAGGTTAGTGACACTACCTTTGCCGCTAATTCAATTGCAGGGACGTTACTGAACCCGGTGTAATTATTAGTAAATGCCACCTTCTGAATTTGCTTTGAGGCCGCCTCGGCGAGCTCTTCACGACCATGTCCAACAGCAACATTCCAGAGACTTGAGAGCCCGTCTATGTATTTTTTTCCATTCACATCAGTAAGCCAAACACCCTTACCGTGATCAAAAATTACTGGTTCTTGATGTTCGGGGGCATAATATTGGGGGTGCAATAGATGTTCGAGATCTTTTTGCGCCAGATTTCTGTATGTACTCTCATCCACAACGGTCATGTTCAATCTCCATCCCTATCAACGGGCTAATCACCGGATACGTCTCTTAGATTATTCCATTCTTCTAAAACCACATCAGCATCACTCCACACTATTGAGCCGAATTCGTACTCGATGGAAGTTTCGTGACCTTTGCCTGCTATAAGCAAGATATCACCCTGTCTCGCGAGTTCAAGGCCCCGAGCGATCGCCTTCCGACGATCGGGAATTTTCAACATGTGGTCGGAGTCTCTGAAACCAGCATCGATTACCGCATATGCGATCGTTTCGATGATTAACTCACTGTCTTCGGATCTCGGGTCTTCGTCAGTAAGAATAATGGTGTCCGCATCATTTGCCAGAGCACGGGCGATCCCATACCTTCTCTCTGGATCTCTCTCGCCAGCCGAGCCAATGACTACAACAATTTGTTGATCTGATTGCGGATCGAATGCCTCACGGAGGATACCAAGCGTCTGCCGAAGACTGTCTTCAGAATGGGCATAATCAACCACTACAGTGACTGGTTTTTCGAGCACGACATCCAATCTGCCAGGAATTTTGTCGATAGAGACTATTCCAGATTCAAGGGAATCATCATCTAGGCCAAGAGCTTCACACGCACGTATTGCTGCCAGCAGATTTTCCATGTTATAGGTCCCGAAGAGATTCGTAATTAAAGTACTTGGCTGAACTTTGCCCACTAATTGGCAACGAAATCGTGTACCTTCAGTTGACATTTCCAGCATGCCTAGCTCATCGCGCGAGTACTCGATCACGGAGATGGATTTACCTTCCACGAGCGATCCAAAAAAAGAAGCCTCTGCGTCCATGCCGTTAATTACAGCAAAACCAGACGATCTAATCTTAGAAAACAGTAATCCTTTTGCTTCGCGGTATGCCGACATCGTCAAGTGATAATCAAGGTGGTCCGGAGTAAGATTTGTGAATATTGCTCCCTCAAATTCGCAATAATCCAATCGACTTAGGTCGAGCCCGATAGAAGTCGCTTCTAGAATCACATGCGTGCATCCGGATTCCCACATCTCGCTCAGCGCGCGCTGCACCTCGGGCGCTTCTTGCAAGGTTAGACGCGTTGGATTCTTCTTCTCAATCCTGCCGATCTTCGTCACAATGGTCGTCATTAAACCTGCTTGCAAACCAGCGCTCATCAATAGTGAGTGCAGAATGATCGAGGTTGATGATTTGCCATTCGTTCCAGTCACCCCTATTAATTTCATTTTTCGTGAGGGATGGTCATAAAACGCAGCTGATATAGCGGCCACTGCGCGCCTCGTATCACTCACCTCGATTTGCGGAACTGCGAGACCTGTTGCTTTTCGTCCTGTAGAGATTACGACACCTACAGCGCCATGCTCTACAGCGTCATTGATGAAATCGTGTCCATCGTAGTTCTCACCTCGGACCGCAATGAATAATGTACCGGGTGACACCTGTCGAGAGTCCGAGCTGATGGATTGTATTGAACTAGCTAAGGTTTCATCGATACGGAACTCAGGCTCAAGGTGGCCTGACCAGCCTGGTAGTGGAGTCCACTCGTAATTATCTACCATTACCCCGATCACCCTTCGACGCCCCGCACTTAATGAAGAATAACTCATGCTACTCTTACTCCAGTGGAGGTCTAGTCGTGTCAGTTGAGCTAACCAAAGAGATAAATGAGGCGCTTAATGAAGCATTAGACGAAGGAACCCCTGTCACTTGTGCTTCGATCGACACGGACGGGTTCCCCACAATGGCATTTTACGGTAGCACGCACGTCCATGACGCAAAGACCTTGGCGATCTGGGTTAGAGACCCTAATGCTGGATTTCTGAAGAGGATTGTGAAGGATAACCATCTCGCTCTTTTATATCGCAATTCCAAGAGAAAACTGACATACCTCTTCAAAGGCACTGCCTCCATACTCGGACCAGGCGACGAAAGTTTACGAGTTTATCAGGAGTCACATCCCGGCGAACAAGAGAGAGATCCGGGCATGTCGGGCCGAGCAGTGCTTATTAAAGTCCTCAGTGTTTCTTCATACGGCAAGGTTATTATGGAAGAAGACTGATCGACGTCGTGCGGGGAGTAGTGACAATTATTTGGTAGCACTATGAACGATTCAGGAATCCCAACTCAAGTTATTGGATACATCAAGGATATTCCTCAGGCAGACCGGAGGCTTCAGATTGATGCCATCGAATTGGCCTGTGAAAACGAGAGCCTCAAT
>PBOW01000066.1 GCA_002725365.1 Chloroflexota bacterium
AATAATGGTCTTTAGACAGTCGATAAATTCAGGACTTTCATTCATGCATGGGACCCATGTGAACGTTTGTCCCCCAGCATCCATGAAGGTTTTCCTTCCACGGATATCAATTTCTTCTAATGTTTCCAAGCAGTCAGCCACAAAGGAGGGACACACCACGGCAACATCGGTTATTCCCTCATCCGGAAGTTTTTCAAGGACCTTATCGGTATAGGGACGCAGCCACTTTGGATCGATAACAGTGACTCGCGATTGAAACGTAATTGACCAATCTTCTGATTCCATACCCAGCTCTTCTACGACTTTCTCAGTCGCAGTGATGACGTTTGAGCGATAACAAAGATTCGAAGCTTCACAATCCGTAGCACAACAATCTGGAGAACTTAGACAGTGCGATCCTGTGGGGTCAGGTTTTCGGACATGACGCTCTGGGATGCCATGATAGCTGAACAGTAATTGTTGTGGTTTGTTTGGAAGCCCACGTTTGATGGATCTTGCGAGCGCCTGTATGTACTTCGGGTGATCAAAGAATGGTCGCACATAATTTACGTGTAGTTCGGGATATGTATCCTGCACAACTTTCCTAATCGCATTTTCAGTTGTCGTAGTTGTGGACATTGCATTGTGAGGGTACAGGGGCACCACTGTCGTGTTTTTGACACCATCTTGCTTCAGTCGATTAATAGCTCCCTGGAGGGATGGTTCCTGATAGCGCATAGCTATATCTACTCGCCAGCCGGTTTGCTCTGACAGTGCATCCGCTATTTTTTGAGTATTGACGAGCAGCGGTGAACCGGCTTCACTCCAGATAAGTTCGTATGCTTCTTTGGTCTTTTTCGGTCTGAATGGCAGTATGAAGCATCGGAGTATGGCTTGCTGAACCAGTTTTGGGAGATCGATTACGAGATCATCCGATAGGAATTCCTTAAGGTAGGTGTGTACATCTTCAACCTTAAGAGATTTCGGCGACCCCAAGTTTACAAGAAGCACGTGTTCAGTGTTGCCCATAGGGTCTTCAGTTAGCTCCGCTCGTCTGCTGTTTACTGTTCTGGGGCGGTACAGGCCGACTAATTAGGAAAGTGCAAAGGACCACAGCACCTATGGCGAAGGCAATATCCGCGTAAATCGGAAATGACGTCAGAATGATAGTGGCAGAAAAAGTTGGGATGATAAGCACGACTGCTGTAATTTTGGATTTAACACTTAATCCACCGTAGTCTCTCCAGTCCCTTAGGAGCTTCCCGAAAATTGGGTGATTCAGTAACCATTTCTCAAATTTTTCTGAGGATCGTGAAAATGCCCAAGCTGCGAGTAGAACAAACACCGTCGTTGGTAACCCAGGTATGAATACTCCGATGAAAGCCAGTCCTACGAACATAAAACCGAGTCCCATGTAGATATATTTTTTGATCATGTATGACTGCTCACCGTACCTACTAAAATCTCACGGTAACTTGAGAAGGTGTGAGATTTCCTATATTGATTTTATAGAGGTATGCCGGCTACCGAACAAGATTAAATCTATAACAGGCGTGGGATATTGGTAGATTTATGTTCTTTTTGGGGATTAAAGATTCTTCAGGAAGTCGTTAATGATCTGTGCACCTTTTTCAGGATTTGTACACATCCACCAGTGACCTTCACCGTCAATGATTCCTACTTGTGCTTGTGCCTTTGCAGCTGCTTTTCGTCCGAGTACTTCTCCACCAACAAAGGGGTCGTCAGTGGCGACTAAGGCCAGGCCAGGTTTCTCCGCAGCACGAGCTAATCCGTCGAACATATTCCCGAGAGCTGGCTGAGCGGCTGATCGGTACAGGGAAAGGATGCATTGGGCCATATCAGCATTAATCCATGGGGCTACCTGTTCGGCAATTGATTTAGTCATTCCTAATGATTCAAAACGCTGAGCCGTGGCCTCGTTGGGAGTATTTGCCATAGCAGCAACTGCTTCTTCACCAGCTCCTGGGGTCTGCCAGGTTTGGGCGTTGTCGTGCCAGACATACTCAGGTGTGAAGACACCAATAATGTCAGTAGTCCATGAACGGATAAGGTCAGGACGTTCACAGGCAAGTCGCACGACGTGGCCACCGCCCCAGTCGTGTCCAACCAAATCGACCGGACCATCTATATTTTCTAGTTCACTGACGAGCCAGCTCAGATAGCCATCACTGGTCGCATCAAAATTATTTGGAAGTGGCGCTCCGAACCCTGGCGGACTCAAAGTAAGAACACTATCGGCATTTAGGTGAGGGATCAGTTCGTCCCATATTGCAGCTGTTTCAGGATTCCCGTGGACTAGTACTAATGGCATAGTTTCCTCTTTCGGTAGACCTCTCTTGATCTGCATAGTTATGGTGTATCCAGTGTAAGTGGAAATTGGGAGTATTAAATCTATGAGTTTTGCAATAAATCATATTCATNTGAAGTCGAATAACCCTCGTGAGTGTGCTGACTGGTGGGTGAAAGCATTCAATTTCAAAATTTTGAGTGATGTGATGAGAGATAGCGGCGACCAGTTTGTTGCCTGCGAAAGTGAGAATGGCATGACCGTTAATATTTCCGGACCGCAGTCTACTCAGACACTGGCGGATGGGTCTGCCGGTGTCCGCGAGGGGCTGGAGCATTTTGGTCTAGATTCGGAAAACCTCGAGGCGGACATAGCGCGTCTGACCGATCTAGGGGCTGAATTGCTAGATGGACCAATTGAGATGGGTGCGATAAGAATTTGTTTTCTTAAGGCACCAGACAATGTTCGGATAGAGTTAATCCAGAGATAATCATCTATCAAAGAATGAATTTTCNTTATCCGTTCCGGCAGNAAAAATACCTTCCACTGCAAGATTTCCGATATCGTCATCCGAGAATCCGGCTTCTTTAAGTACTTGGTGATTGTGTTCACCGACTAAAGGGGCTCGCNGCTTAGGTTTAATGTCGGCCCCTTCNATGTNAAACGGAGTGGACACGATTTTATAATCAGTCCCGTCGACGTCCTGCAATGTNTGTATGGCTCCCTGGGATGCGAGNAGAGGGTCCTCCGTGACCTCATCAAGTGACGCNGCTGCAGCCCAAATGCATCCAGTTTGGTCCAGCATTCGTGCCCAATGTTCGAGATCCTGTGAGCGGAACTCCTTCTGTANCTCTTCTACAATTTCCGGACCGTGTTCGAGCATAGCNGCGTTCGAGATGAACCTTTCGTCCGANGCCCAGTCATTTCTGCCGAGCGCCTTACAGAGGCTTGGCCAATATCGGGGGACGTTGTGCATTGTCAACATAATCCATCGTCCATCCTTAGTTTCATATGCGCTCCGAATGAGGAGGGCATGAGTGGCTCGGTTGAATTGTTGTGGAGTATGACCTGGAAGATTTAGTGCCTGCTGCATATCAGTCGCAATAGTCCAGAGACCAGTCCGTAGAAGGGAGACTTCTGCCTTTTGGGCCATGCCGGTTTGGTCACGTAATCTGAGTGCTGCGAGAATCGCGGCAAGTAGATTTACTCCNGTGGGATGATCNCCCTGACCNGGTCGACTTTGTACAGCCGGGCCNCCCATCTCTCCCATCAGACTCATAACNCCCGATCGAGCCCAGAAAGCTGTGCTATCGAAGCCAGGTCTTTCAGCTTCTGGACCNCTACCGCTGTATCCGACCAGATGTCCGTATACGATATCTGGCTTTACTGTCCTAAGTGTTTCATAATCTAAGGAATACTTTGCAGTGCGATCCGAGGTGAGATTGGTAATGAAAACATCGGCAGTGCTGACAAGCTGATGTACCACTTCCCGAGCCTTCGGCTTGTTCAGATCGACAGCAATTGATTGTTTGCCACGATTATCAACTTCGAACACATAATTGATAGAACGACCTTTGTGCAGGTGGGTACGATTTCCTCTAAAAGTGTCGCCATCGGGTGGCTCAACTTTTATGACCTCAGCACCCATGTCCGCCATCAATGCGGCAGCAGAAGGGGCTGCTAAGAAACTTGCCACTTCAACTACTCGTAGATTTTCTAGCGGTAATGCCATCGTAGAAGAATTTGTACCACAATCTTGTCTTTTCCGACATAGAATAGCGATCTCGCGATATTTGAAAGGCAACAGCATGGACGGACCGTTAGCAGGTATTCGTGTACTCGAGTTCACTCAGTTGATTATGGGGCCACAATGTTGTCAGCTTCTGCGGGATCTTGGGTGCGAGATCATAAAAATCGAGAATCCTAAATCACCTGACAACTCAAGACATATCCCTGCCTCTGAGTCAAACCCTGCAGTACCTGTGTTTCATGCNAACAATCGGGGGAAGAGAAGTCTCGCTTTGGATTTTTCTAAGCCGGAAGGAATGGCAATCGTTAGGAAATTGATTCAAGAAGCGGACGTGCTCGTTGGTACGTTGTCGCCAGGAGCCCTTGATCGGGCCGGCCTCGGATATGAGGTTTGCAGGGAATTGAACTCTCGATTGATATATGCGCTTGGNACNACGTATGGGCCTGAGGGCCCAGAGAGTCTGAAGCCGGGCAACGATATGATGGCGCAGGCCTTTGGTGGTCTGGCTTGGAATACAGGAACACCAGATACTGCCACAGGTGCGGGAGCACTTGTGGCGGACACGATGGGTGGNATGACATTATTTGGTGCAATTGTCTCAGCACTATTTTCTCGGGAACGGTCTGGGGAAGGGCAGATGGTTGAGACATCGCTCTTAGGTGGACAGATATGGGCACAATCTTCCGAGCTGATGGCACATACACTCTCAGGAAGTGATCACCCGAAAATCGATAGAACATATCCGTGGTTGAGTTCTATCTCCCCGATTAGTGTTTATCGAACCAGCGACGGATATATTGCTCTCAGCGGCTTTGGACGAGCTCCTTGGGACCAATTTTGGAAGGCCTTTGGATTCGACGAAATTGCCGATAATATCCCGAGCCGAACTGAACGCATAACAAAGAATGCTGAGTTCTCAGAAGTTATGGCTGAGAAATTTATGTCCAAAACAACGTCAGAGCTAGGTGAAATTCTTGACAGTGTTTCGGCCATATGGGCTCCAGTGAATGATTACGATGCCGTTGTCACAAGTGAACAGGTCTTGAGTAGTGGTTACTTGCGAGAAACTAGCCATCCCATATATGGGCAGATAACAAGTATGGGTGCGCCTGTTCGTTATAGTGAAGGCTTACCAGATCCAGCTGACAGGGCTCCGGAACTGGGAGAACACAGCGAAGAGGTGCTTCTGGAGCTCGGATATGATTGGGACCAGATTGAGCTTCTTAAGGAACAGTCAGTAATTTAAATGGCCTGATCCGTTGTGACGTGGGTTGGGACATTTTCTTCCGTGAAGATCGCATCGATTTCTTCGCGAATTTCTGAACTGAGTTCCCATTCGACGGCGGCAACGTTTTCTTTGAGTTCCCACTCGTTTCTGACGCCAACCAATCCAACAGAGACAGCTGGGTGACCAATCGTCCATGCTATAGCCATCTGGGCGACCGATTTGTCATGGCGTGCTGCAATTTCTTTGAGCCGCTCAACGACTTTCAGTTCTTTTGCGAACTCTTCTTCCTGGAAGAGGGGCAATTTGAAAGCGAGACCACTACTTCTCCAGTCACCATCACCGAAA
>PBOW01000067.1 GCA_002725365.1 Chloroflexota bacterium
GCTTTCTTCAATGAGGTGAAGACTGTTCGCGAAACGATGGAAGCGTTTGTCGCGGAAGCGAGTGCTGTCGTGCAGCGCTAACGCATGCGATCGCAGGTTCGCTTTCTATACGCTAGTATTGTGGTCCGCGGGTGATTAGCTCAGTTGGTTAGAGCGCTTGCTCGACACGCAAGAGGTCACTGGTTCGAATCCAGTATCGCCCACCAAGTTAATTATTTCCCTTGCAAGATAGGGGGACGAGCACATGACCCTCGATATCATCATATATATCGCCCAGATGCTCACAGCATTGGCGACATTAGCTGTTGCGTACGTGTTGATTTACCAACTCCGATTGCAACACGCTGAAGCTCAGAGACAATTGGTTTTGTCTATCAACGAGCAACGGCAATATCTTGCTCTGACATTGGCTGGAGATCCTGACTTATCTTCGATTAATTCTCGTGGAGGAGCTGACTACGGCGATCTTAATCAGATGGAGCGTATACGTTTCAATAGGATATTTCAGGCGGAAATGAGTCTTAGTAACATCGCTCAAGAGTATGCTGATCTACTTCACGTTGACCCTGACGCAGCTCTTCGGACAAACTTTGCCTTGTTCCCAGGCAGAAGAAAATTCTACAAAGAAGGCCTTATTCGATTTACCCTCCCCACTCCTTTTGTGAATAAGGTCGATGAAATTATTAACGAGATAGAATCTAAAGTCGGCGAGGACGGACAAGACTTGTCTGTGCTCACCCAAGAATCGGACTCAGACAGTTGAGTTCGATTAGTGAGAGATGCTAACCTACCTGACAAATTGAATCATGAATCAATGCTCAAGCTGGAGTTGCATCTGCTGGAAGGGATTTACTAGTGAATTTTTTGCGTCTGATCGATGACAAAACCACAGAAATAGGTGCACGTGTCCCTGACTTCCGTCTAGTTGATCCGTCAGATAACGTTCTTCGATTGAGCGATCTACGTGGGGCCCCGGCTGTCCTTTATTTTTATCCTGCTGATGGAACCGAAGGATGTACGCAAGAAGCATGCGAATTCCGTGACGTTTATCAGGACTTTAAGGAACTCGATTGCGCGGTTTACGGCGTAAGCCCGGACAGTAGAGAATCACATGAAAGTATGATTAACGACAATCAATTGCCCTTTGAGCTGTGTGTTGATCCTGACGAAATGATGATGAGTGAATACGGAGTCATGGGAGAGTTCGAGTGTAATGACTCTGAGAGCCAATTCTGGCGAGGTCGTGGCCGAAGCGTCGATGAAGAAAATCACGTAATAATTCCTGTGCGAGCAACCTTCTTAATTGATAAAGACGGGCTATTAGTCTACAAATGGCTCCCCGTTGACTATCGGGGCCATGCCTCCAGCGTAAGAGATCAACTACAGAAATCGTTTAAGTTCGATATCGCCTTCTAGCGAAGTAGTNANACTAAGTAACCNGTCATATAAACCCACCAATCTGGATCGTTTGNAACAGCTGTTATTTAGGTGTGACTCATTTACAATTGTGTAGGCGGGATTGAGGACAACAGGTATGGTGACCTTCCCACAAGCCGTGGCTCTCGGATTCCGAAGGTATTTTGATTTCAGGGGTCGTTCAACGCGAGCAGAATTTTGGTGGTGGCAGCTATTCGGAATTCTCGTATCTATATTCCTTGCAATAGTTGATGCCATCTCCTTTGGTGCCGAGAGTTCAGGTCCACTTCAAAGCCTTTTCGGTCTTGCCACCCTCATACCCGGACTTGCTCTTTATGTGCGACGACTGCATGACATTGGAAAAACAGGATGGTGGGCACTCTGGTTTTTTCTGATATATATATTCGCAGCAGTATTGATCACAGTGGGTATCGTGTTCCTTTTCACCGAATTCAATCTCCACGTATTGATCGGAACTCTCATANTCGTGTCNGGCATGATCGTTTTTCTTTCAGCTTTGGTGGTAGGTATCATCTGGGCTGTTCGTAAAGGTGACGAGGGTGAAAACCGGTTCGGACCTCCGTCTCCTCATGCCGACGCAACTTCGTATGCTAATGATCGCCAAGATACGAAACGTGATGACGGCAGGGAGCGACGGACCGGCTATAGCCGCCGGCGGCAAGAGTAATTAGTATCGAGCCAAATGAAAAATTCTTTCGATTGATTTTTGGGAATGACAATGACTAACGACGCTTCCGGATTCTCTCAACTAAATGACGAGGAACAGTTATTCAGGATGAGACATTCGGCGGCTCATATCCTGGCCGAAGCTATGCTCGAAAAGTTCCCGGATGCGAAATATGCCATTGGGCCACCAGTTGATGACGGCTTTTACTATGATTTCGAACTCCCACGGTCTCTAACACCGGACGATCTCGTTGAGCTTCAGAAGAGAATGACTCAGTCTGTTCGCGCCAACCTTCCCATACACGGTGAACAAATTGATAAAGATGCTGCTCGTGAGATCTTTAGCGATCAACCNTACAAACTTGAACTCATCGACGAGATAGAGGACTCGACTGTGGGACATTTTTCTCACGGCGATTTCGAGGATCTCTGTCGCGGAGGCCACACTGAGACAACCGGGCAGGTCGGTGCNTTCAAGCTAGATCGGATAGCCGGGGCTTACTGGCGAGGTGATGAAAATAACACGATGCTACAGAGAGTGTACGGCTTATTATTCTCTACTGAAGAGGAATTAGCCGANTACGAGGAACTCAGGGAACAGGCTCGTCTGAATGACCACAGACGCCTCGGCAGAGAACTCGATCTCTTCTCTACNCAGGAAGATTACGGGCCGGGTCTCATTTATTGGCACCCNAAAGGGGCGAGACTTCGAGTCNAAATCGAAGACACATGGAAGCAAGCTCATAATGAAGGCGGATATGACTTGGTATTCACTCCACATATCGGGAGATCCACTTTGTGGGAGACCAGTGGCCACCTTGACTTCTTCTCAGAGGGTATGTTCTCAGCAATGGATGTTGACGGTGATGACTACTATCTAAAACCGATGAACTGCCCGTTCCATATACAGATATTTAAGAACGACCTGCGCTCATATCGCGAATTGCCTATGAGGCTCGCAGAACTTGGCACCGTCTACAGATATGAACGGTCGGGTGTTTTGCATGGGATGCTGCGGGTACGGGGATTCACTCANGATGATGCCCATATTATATGTACCCCNGAGCAATTAGACANTGAAGTGGATGGAGTAGTCCGATTCGTTCTCGANCTCCTAGGGCTCTTCAACTTTGAGAACATCTCCGCGACACTCTCGACTAGACCAGAGAAGGCAGTAGGCGATTCATCCCAATGGGATCGGGCTGAGCGAGCCCTAAGAGAAGCNATTGAACGCGCAGATCTTGCATATGATGTCGAAGACGGTGGCGGGGCATTCTATGGACCAAAAATAGACTTTCATTTGACTGATGCTCTCGGACGTAGATGGCAATGNTCAACCGTTCAGTTCGACTTCAATTTGCCCGAAAGATTTGACATGTCATACGTNGGTGATGATGGCGAGCCGCATAGACCGTTCATGGTACATCGCGCCCTATTCGGTTCGATCGAGCGCTTCGTCGGTATTCTGATCGAGCATTATGGCGGAGCCTTCCCGATGTGGTTGGCCCCTGTTCAAGTNGCAATCATCCCTATCGCTGATCGACATCTCGANCACGCCGACCGTATAGGCACTGAACTAAAGGCTCAAGGTATTCGTTTCAATGTTGATGCCGCGAAGGAAAGAATGGGAAACAAGATAAGGCGTGCCCAGTTACAAAAAATACCGTACATGTTGGTCGTTGGTGATCGCGAGGCTGAAGCTGATGCTGCAGCAGTAAGAACTCGGACCGGTGACGATCTCGGAGAAATCCCTGTCAGAGAATTAGTCGACAAATTTCTAGCTGAAATACAAGATCGCAATTAACTTTAAAATACTTGAGGCAGCTTAGACTAGATTCGTATACGCTCATTGGAATGTTCAAACGAATACTCGTGGCAAATCGTGGTGAAATAGCTTTGCGGGTTCAAAGAACCTGTAGAGAACTTGGTATTGAAACCGTAGCAGTGTACTCCGAACCAGATCGCAGCCTGATGCATGTGCGTGAGGCCGACTATTCGGTCTGCATCGGTGATGGTCCTGCGACTGACTCTTATCTGAGTATTCCGAAAATTATTGACGCGGCGAAAGAAACTGGTGCTGACGCGATCCATCCAGGATATGGATTCTTATCTGAGAACGCTGAATTCGTCGAGGCATGCGANGCTGCCGGAATCAAATTCATTGGCCCTACGGCNGATTCCATGAGAAATCTTGGAGACAAAGTGTCTGCGCGACAGATAATGGAACAAGCTGGAGTNCCGATTGTCCCAGGTGCNAATGATATTGATCCTGATGATTTTGCATCTGCTGAGCGAGAAGCGGCGCGAGTGGGGTTCCCACTGCTGGTAAAGGCGTCGGCTGGTGGCGGTGGCCGCGGAATCAGACTGGTGGAAACACCCGACCAGCTCGAAGATTCAATGCGACTAGCGTCTTCCGAGGCTTCCAGTTCATTTGGAAACGCCACAATATTTTTAGAACGATTTGTNTCCCCTGCCCGTCACATTGAAGTGCAAATAATTGCTGATTCACACGGCAACGTCTCCGCTTTTGGTGAGAGGGAATGTTCGGTACAAAGACGAAATCAAAAAGTCCTCGAAGAGGCCCCCTCAATCGCAGTCACGCCTGAAATTCGCCAGAGGNTNTGTGATGCTGCTATCTCAGCTGCTAAAGGAAGCGGCTATCAGAATGCAGGAACAGTTGAGTTCCTCATGGATTCACAAGGTGAGTTTTATTTCTTAGAAGTAAATGCACGACTGCAGGTTGAGCATCCAGTTACGGAGCTTATCTTCGGTGGGGTTGATCTGGTAGCCCTTCAGATAGCAGTCGCTGGTGGAGCGTCGGTTACAGATGGCCTGATCGACAGCGGACCAATCGGCTGGGCAATCGAGTGCAGAATCAATGGAGAAGACCCTTACGAAAATTTCCGTCCGTCGCTGGGTTTAATAGATCATGTTGAATACCCTGTTGGACCAGGCGTACGCTTCGATTCAATGCTGTTTTCGGGCTTAGATGTCCCGATCTTCTATGACTCACTCTTAGGNAAATTNATAGTGTGGGCCGAGACTCGTGAGCTGGCGATAGAACGAATGAAACGGGCCCTAAGAGAGTTATTGATATCGGGCCCGCAAACAAATATCCCGTTTCATCTAGCGCTCATGGACAATGAAGATTTCAGATCTGGAGATATCCACACAAATTGGCTGGAACAAAGTTTCGTAATGCCTGAAAACAGCCTGAGTGACCGAGAGCTACACATGGCGTTGGCAGCAGCAGCAATATCATCTTCACTGACAACAAATACCGGTTCGGGTACGCAAACACAAAGTAAAAAAGCCTCCAAATGGACCGCCGCTGGCCGCGGCAACTCCATGGAAGGGCTACCAATTTCGACTGGAGAGTCAGGATGGCTTCGAGGTACCCGCTAACAATTGACGGAGTAAATTACTCGGTAGAAATCGATCAGTTCGATACCGGTTTCGCTGTCTCCATCGATGGAGGTGATACCTTTTTGGTGGATGTTGCATTATCCGGTGTCCCAGGACTGATGTCTTTAATAGCATCTAACGGGAACTGGCAGGGATATGTGGTGTCTACATCGGATGGTTGGCGAATTACTGCCAATAATAAAACTCTGAGTGTTCAGAATAGTCAGGCGGTACGAAAACAACGAGGAAGCTCAGTAACGGAAGATCCTCCTGGTAAAGTATCTGCGCCACTGGCAGGGGTTCTGACCGAAATTCGTGTGAAGGTGGGCGACATCGTGACCGAAGGNCAAACCGTCGCTGTAATTGAAGCGATGAAGATGCAAAATGAAATCAAAGTGCCATCTGCGGGTAAAATCACAGTCATCCACGTGGAGGCTGGTGGCCGAGCCGAGAAATCTGATCTCATAGTCGAATATGAAGTGTCAGATTAAAATCCTCGCTTAAATCAAAGNCCGATGCTAGACTATCTTTCTGTCATATATTGAAGTCGCANCAAAGCCTGGCTACAAAGGNTAAAGTGCGCTAGCCGCTAGGAGGAATAGCATAGCGAAAGAATTGCGCATCAATGAAGAAATTCGGGCCGCTGAAGTGCGGGTCGTAAGAGACGAGGAGCAGCTCGGGGTGATGCCCGTTGCGCAAGCTCAGGATCTTGCAGATAACGCTGACTTAGATCTAGTTGAAATAGCGCCTGCGGCCTCTCCACCAGTAGTCAAAATTATGGACTACGGCAAATGGAAATATGCGCAAAGTAAAAAAGAACGTGAAGCTCGCCGAGGATCAAAGACGGTAGAGCTTNGAGAAGTCAGAATGAGAGTAAAAATCGGGCAGCATGACAAAGACTTTAAAGTCCGGACAGCAAGAAAATTGTTAGCCGGTGGCGATAAGGTGAAGGTTTCGGTAGTCTTTAGAGCACGAGAAATTACTCATCCGGAAGTAGGAGAAGAACTTTTAGCTTGGTTTTTCGAACAACTGGAAGATATTGCAGAACAGGAAAGAAAGGCGGGCATGGAAGGGCGATTCATGACAATGACTCTTGAGCCTATCCGCAATGCACCGTCGAAAAAAGCTGAGCCAGTAGGCTAATTACCTGGCATATTGCTGACAAAACAATTGATTGGAGCATCTACTGTGCCAAAAATGAAAACGCATAAGGGTACGGCGAAACGAGTAAGAATTACCGGCAGCGGTAAAATTATGCTCCGTGCACGAAATCCAAAACGAAACAAGCGGGCTCGCTCGAAGCTTTACCAAAACCTTAAGGATGTGGACGCACATACCTCAGTTAATCGGGCGATTCGCAAGAACCTCCCCTACGCCTAAAAATTAGAATTAAGGAACATCGTAATGCCAAGAGTTCGCTCCAGAGTACAAACCCGCAGAAGACATAAGAAAGTCATGCTCTATACCAAAGGGCACCGAGGAAAACGCCGGACAAACTTCAAAGTGGCACATCAAAGCATGATGCATGCTCTCAGATACTCCACGGACCACCGGAGAGAGCGTCGTAGAGATTTTCGACGATTATGGATTGTACGCATCAACGCTGCAGCGCGGGCTAATGGTCTGACCTACGGACGGTTGATTCACGGATTGTCACTGACGGACATTAATCTCGATCGGAAGTCGCTAGCTGAACTGGCGGTATCTGACCCCGAAGCTTTCACACTAATCTGTGAAAACGCAAGTCATGCGCTGCAAACGTCAGCAGCGTAATCTACTCTGTGAGTTTGGCTCATAGGGAGAACCACCTATGGATGTATGGTCAGCGATTACAGAACGAAAAAGCACAACTACATTTTCGTCAGAAACACCCTCAAAGGAGTTGATCGAAGCTGTTCTTGAAGCCTTTACCTGGGCCCCTACCCATCACCTCAATCAATCATGGCGTTTTGACGTGTTCACTGGAGTTGGTTTAGAGAGATTAGCTGATCTCGATATTGAAGTAAGCCTTTCAGAACTTCCTGAACAGATTGATAAGACGGCCAAAGAGAAGATAATTGATGCTCGCAAGACTACCGTTCTATCAGCTCCTGTTGCCATCATAATCAGCGTGCCGGAGTACAGT
>PBOW01000007.1 GCA_002725365.1 Chloroflexota bacterium
ATTTCTCTTGGGACTATTTCACATGGTATGAAGCCATTGAGGCCGTTGTCACACTTATAATTTTCACATTATTCGGTCTTGTGTTCTCTTGGGCACTGAGTAGGTATGCCCATAAATGGGCCAGCCGTACAGATAATGAATACGACGATCTCATTTTGAATGCGATTCGCCCCTTAGTCACACGGGAACTAATTCTTTGTGGAATTCTTATAACTCTTCAAAACACATCATTTATCGGATCAGTAATCACGCAAGCAGGTACGAGCCTTGCTCAGGCGTCAATGATCGTTGTCGCAATAATCGGGGTGCAACAACTCATCACCAATCTCATTGAAGAGTTTGCAACCAAACCACAATCAGGACCAGACGAAGATTTTCAAGTGTCGGACTTGATCGATGCCAAAGTTCTTCCATTTTGGCGTCGAGTATTCAATGTCCTCATTGTTTCGTTTGGGGCACTATTCGTGTTTCAGGCTATCGGGGTTCAAATTTCGCCGCTACTCGCTGGTCTTGGAATTGGTGGGCTGGCGGTTGCGTTAGCAATACAACCACTTCTCTCAAACGTTATTGCTTCTTCGTTCATGCTTTCCGATTCCTCCGTACGTGTAGGTGACCTCATAGAAATAGAAGGGGGAATCTTTGGAACCGTCGATGACATCGGTTGGCGGGCAACAAGGGTGAGAACATTCGACAACAATATCGTGATGATCCCAAATGCTACCCTATCGAATTCAACTGTCACTAATTTTGACAGTACTGATCGCGCCGCGGATGCACGACTAATGGTTGGAGTAGCCTATGAGGTTGATCTCGAGCATGTGGAATCCGTATGTCAAAGTATCCTCAAAGAAATCCAAGAGGACTTCCCTGACATCACCGTAAGCGGTCGTGACCCAGTCGTCCTCTTCACCGCGTTCGGTGACTCAAATATCGATATTCTCCTAAAAATAAGAGCAAAAACACTTGCCGACTCGTACACAATCAAGCACGAACTAGTAAAACGCACTCACGGCCGGTTCAACAAAGAAGGAATCGTCATCAATTACCCAGCTAGGCGTTTAATACTAGAAGAAGGTGATACCGGTGGCCTCGTGAGACCCGTATGAAAAACCGATGAACCGTAACTGGCGAGATTTACTTCCTCTCGATGACTCTCAGTTGCTGAAGCTCTGTAAGATGTCTACCCTGCGACGTCCTGGCCCAGGGGGTCAAAAGAAGAATGTAACCGATTCTGCGGTGCGACTCAGATTGACTGGTGAAAATATTGAAGCGACTGCTGGAGAGTCACGCTCACAGCATACCAATAGAGCAAATGCTCTGAATCGAATGCGGTTAGAAATAGCGTTGAGATTAAGGGCTACTATCGAGGACGATTTTATCTCGAATCTCGAATCCCTCGACTACATGACAAGTAATGCTAAAAACAAAGACTATCCTGAAATAATCGCACTGATTTTCGATTATCTAGCAGAGAACAATTGGGATCCAAGATTACTGGGCAAAGAAATGAATATTGGGCAAAAAGCCGTCTTGAAGATTATTGAAAAGGACCGTCGGGCTATCAGAGCCTTGACCGAGGCGAAACAGACGAGTAGTCTTCGTCATTCACGAAAGTGAATAACGACTTCCTGCAAGAGCGTTATTCGACGGGACACGAACGATGCCAAAAGTTCAACTAATTGGTGCTACCGGGTACGGAGGACTTGGAATCCTCGAATTACTTACGGCTCATCCTGAGTTTGAAATAACAGGATTGGTTGCACGTGATATCAGATCTGGCAGGAGTGTCTCGGATATCTATCCTCACCTTCAGGGACGTTGTGAGCTGCCGATCGCCACTATTGACGAAATCACAGTGGGTGACAACGCCGATATAGTAGTATTTTCGACACCAGACGGTGTCTCCCAACAATATGCAAAATCTCTAAACGACGCTGGAATTCGATTTATTGACTACTCGGGAGATTTTCGGTTCAAATCAGAAGCTGATTACGGCAAATATGCAGGCAAGCACCCATCGATTCGGAACGACGCACATTCGGTTCCAGAACTTTTACCTCAAGCCGCATACGGAGTATCAGAGCTGAATATGGACTCCATAGGACAGGCTGATATTGTCGGAAACCCAGGCTGTTTTGCAATCGGTATAATACTAGGGCTCGCCCCACTATTTGACCTAGATATCGTCGAAAATAACCTAGCCCTAGTCGATGGGCTCACTGGGTCCTCAGGGGCCGGGAAAAAACCAGCCCCGCTGCAGCATTTTTCTCATCTGAACGACAATGTGGTTCCGTATCGTGTAATGAACCACCAGCACACGGTGGAAGCAGAGTTAGTGCTCGGTGGCCTCAATGGAACAAAACCAGCAACCGTGGAATTCATTCCCCATCTTCTTGGCACCACAAGAGGCATTTTGAACACTATGCACGTCAACTTAAATCGGAAATTGACACGACAGAACCTACTAGAAATTTTCGATGAGTTTTATAGTGAGCATCACTTCGTTCGAGTGTTGGACACTGCTCCAACTCTTAAAGATACGCTTGCGTCAAACTACTGTGACATATCGGCATTCGTCTCTGACGATCAATCTCGTGCTGTTATCATCAGCAGTATCGATAATCTGATGAAAGGACAGTCTGGATCAGCCCTACAAAATATGAATGTAATGTTCGGATTCGATCCCGCACTAGGACTGGAACGGGGCCCGCTGTATCCCTAGTAAGTCGCTTACTGCCAGTATGGTAATTAGATTTCGGCTCAGTGAAAACATTCAACCGGTAGGATAAGTAGATGGTTCTACCTCCACAATTCGACCAGCCNCCGGGTGAATTCGCAAAACGAATAGACTCCGCCATAGATNTGGGACAAAACAANCTNTTCCGAGTACTTTGGTTTATATTGCCTCCTCAATCAATNGCANGGGACATTCGATTCCANGCTCTCNTNGTCTCTAGGTTTTTATGCGATCTTGCTCTGCAAGCATTACTATTTTCCGCCCTTATTTTTTCCGCTCAANATGGNGGTACCGATGGNGANGCNGCGTTTATAGGTGTCAGNTTCCTCATACCNGGCGTCCTCCTTGGGCTGTGGGGNGGCGCGGTGGCAGANGCCTTTCCAAAACAAGCNGTCCTNGTTGCAGGCTATGTCGCTATGGGTGGTTTGTGTCTATTNCTCCCTNTGNTATTNGGGATGACTTCCACAACTTTGCTAGCTGCCCTATTCACTGTCAGGATTTTGCATCAAGTGACGCAACCNGCNGANGCTTCAGCAGCACCCTTGGTTGCCGATAGCNAGGAGNTAGCCTCTGCCAACTCATTCTTGCATCTNAGTTCATCCGCTGGAGAAGTNCTNGGAAAAGCATTNCTNGCTCCAATNATGGTGAGTATCTGGGGGATAACCCCCGTCGGANTACTAGCNGGTGTGNTGTTTATTCTNTCNGGAATTCGTGTGGCTAANTTTAAGCCTACGCAACANCTNANNGNACCNGGCACTANANCTNCACCCANGGATCGTNTCTCTCGCACNTCACTTCAAATATCAGAAAATGAAAAGCCNANNCTTCGACATGTTTTGGTATGGCTTTTANNTGAAAAAGAAACTTTTATAATGNTACTTCTNGCAGCAATGGCNTCAACTATTGGAGTCGTACTGACGGTNCTGGCACCCCGCTATGTCTTNGCAATTCTAAATATNTCACCTCAGTACGCGTTTTATGTNTTTGCTCCAGCCGCNGTCGGATTTGGATTTGGAATGCTTGCNGTGCCTTTTCTTATAAACAACACGTCAGAAAAAATAGCTGGGTTCATCGGNTTTGTTTTAGTAGCNGTGTCTGTCNCATTGATAGGTCAAATAGAGCCGGTTTCACAATTTCTACGNCCGTTACTCTTACTTGATCNTGCAAATNTTAATGATCTCACTCAGGCAGCAGGTATGCTCTCNTTTTTTACCGGTCTGGGTATTACACTCGCCGCGGCCGCCACTCAAACTTACATCGGAAAATATGTCCCTTATACAATCCATGGACGCGTCTTTGCCTTACTCGGGGTCTTAAAGGATGGACTCGCGATCCCGCAGTTAGTAGCTATAGGTGTAATCACCGACCTGATCGGTGTTGCAACTGTACTGACTGTCGCACCGTTTGGCATAATTTTTATAGCCGGAGGACTACTCCTACTCTCTAGCAGATATGGGCGTGAGTCTCTTCGCGCCGAACAATAATCACCTAATATTGCGATTTGTGTGCATANATTCCCCTAAACCCTAGTAATAGCTGGAGGTAGAGGTTCTAGGTGTGGTGGAAAACGCCCCNATTGGTGGCAAAATGGTGGCANTGGTAGTATTTCAAGGACAGATGAACACTTTTGAACAATTGGATACTACCCTATGGACATAGCCCTAACCGTTGAGAACGAGCGTTTAGCCGAACTGCTTACCGCCCTTCGTTTTGAGAACCGGCAGCAAAGTGGGTTGGCGTCCGACCTCGTTCCAAGCGATACGGATGCGGCGTATCGAGTATCACGGGAGGTGTCACACCGCCTTGGCTGGAACGTCGCTGGATGGAAAATTGCAGCGTTCAAGCCGGAGATGCAAAGGCGGTTGCGGGCGAACGCACCGATCTACGGTCCCGTCTACGAGNCNCAGATCCACCTCTCACCGATGCGACTCGAAGGCCGCAGGCTGCTTCACCCCCTCGTCGAGGTTGAACTCGTAGTTCGATTGTCAGCACCCTTGCCTCCTCGNTCGTCTCCNTATCTGCGTAGCGATATCGAGGACGCTGTAGCATCGATCCATCCGGGCCTCGAGATCGCCGAGTGCCGTTTCGCGCACGATGACCAGTTCCCGCCCTTGAATGCGATCCTTGCCGATGGAAGTGGATCGGGAACCCTCGTGCTCGGGGAAGCGATCGTCGGGTGGCGTTCCCACGATTTCAGCANGGGCGATGCCGCTTTGCGCGTCAATGGCACTGAACGCCGTGAAGGGCGCATCTTCGACGCGGTGGAGCACCCGCTCGCGCCCCTCGTTTGGATCGCCAACGAACTGTCTCGAGTCGGGGTCGGNCTGGCTGCGGGCATGTACGTCAGCACCGGTAGCCTAACCGGTATGTACTTGGCGAATCCGGGAGACGAACTCACCGGCGATCTGGGTCCCTTGGGAGAAGTGCACGCGTTCGTAGGGGAATAGCCCCTGATTTGCCTGAAGCGACCCGCCTCCCTCAACACCTGGGATCTCACAAAGTATCCACAGCGACTCCCCCACCTTTAAAGGCAGCGGGCCAGAACCTCGACCCCATGGGGCAAGATGGGGGCACTCTACCTAAATACTGGTGTTTATTGTTGGACAGGTCTGTTACTGTTTCCCTTGAAATAGCAGGATAGTTGGTCTTTATTGGGGTTGCTTCAGGTAATCACTTAATATCCTGATTAGAAGCTGATTGCCGGAGACCGTGTTCAGACTATGACTAACTCAAATTTGGCACAACGTTCAACCGCAACCAAAAACAGTATTATCTATTATGGCTACTGGATAACTCTTGCGGCCTTTTTCGCCCAACTCATCTCGGTAGGCACGCAGAATGGTGTTACAAGCACCATGCTTGACGCGATGAGTGGTGACTTTGGTTGGGAGCGGTCGGAGTTCCTCTTAGGACAAACAGGATCGCGAGTTACCATGGCTTTGGTCGGTTTTGTAGTCGGTGCCTGGATAGATCGCTGGGGCGGGCGACCATTGATGGTAGTTGGCATGACCATAGTAGGAGCCTCGATGTTCCTAACGAGCGCGATACAGGAATTTTCTATAGCAGGTATTACCGTCTCGCCATTAGCACAATGGTTAGTCCTACGGTCGGTTACGTTCACTATCGGCGCTGCGATGATCGGGAATCTCGTGGTGAACGTCACCTTGGCGAAATGGTGGGTTGAAAGAAGAGGCTTGATGGTTGCAATAGCGGCAACCGGTGTGTCGATGGCAGGTGTGATCTATCCCATACTGACTGCTATCGTCATCGAGGGATGGGGATGGCGTGAGGCATGGCAAGTACATGCCGTCATCGCGTGGATAGTCGTATACGCTGCTGCTATGGTGATGCGCAGGCAGCCTGAAGACTATGGACTCCATCCCGACAACAGGACAGCTGAGGAGATGCAGGCGACCCGAGGGAAGGCGGTAAGAGAGGATTTTGAAAACTCCCTCACTCGAAGCGAAGCACTTCGTACTTGGTCTCTGTATCTGCTCGTATTGACTTTTGGAACTGCTGGTATAGGGATCGTCATAGCACTCTCACTATTAGTACCGCTTGCCACTGACGCTGGATACTCACTGATTGTCGCGGCCTCACTTTCAGCCACAATGTCTCTATGGGCGGCCATATCTAAACCGTTTTGGGGTTACACAATTGATCACTACGATGCAAAAAAGCTCGCGACCATCGGCTTTAGCATCGCCGGGATCGGATTCCTTGTAGTGGCACTAGCAAGCCAAATGTCTGATCAGCCTACAGTTAGATATCCTGTAGAATTCTGGAAATTCAATGGCGAACTCCCGTTGATATTTCTCTTAGGTTGCACCCTCATCGGTTTCGGGTTTGGAGGGCAGATTCCACTTCAAGAGACTATTTGGGGATCCTTCTTTGGGCGAAGATACTTAGGAGCGGTGCGCAGTGTGGGAATGCCATTTTCAATTATTTTTGGGGCCATAGCCGTTCCCGGAGCGGCTCTTTGGGGGGAGTTGACTGGAGATCTTTCGGCTCCATTCATAGCTACGGCCGTGTGTTGGTTCGTTGGAGCTATATTGGTCTTATTCATTCCTAAGCCCAAGAAAAAATATTCAGAGAGTTCGCCAGAATCGCCTGACATCGCAATACGAGAAGGATACTCGCAGTTGGTAAACAAGTCTCCCCTCCCCGAAACTCCTGAACAAAACAACTCACCACAAAGGCGGTTCCGACTACATTCAAATCAGTCAAAAAGAAGTAAATATATGGCGGACAAAGATTGAAGGGTGTTCGGATTGACCTAAAATGATTAGACTCTTCCCAAAGATACATAATTAGAGAGCTGGAGCAGATAACAACATGCCAAGTCGACGCAATGCAATCGAACTATCCACTGATGAAATTCGTGAGATGCTTATGCACGAGCGAGTACTTCAAGTAGCCAGCATCAATCCTGATGGAACTCCACACTTGGCGCCGATGTGGTTCGTAGTGGACGAAGAGGGTTCAATTTCGTTCACCACCTATGGAAAATCCCAAAAAATCATGAATCTAGAACGAGACGCTAGAATCACGGTCGTAACGGACTCAGGTCACGAGTACAACGAGATCAAGGGGGTCTCGATAGATGGCACCGCCGAGGTGATCAGAGAACCAGCACACACCGCAAAAATAATGCGTTTGATTGGACTCAAACATTCGGATCAGTTGGATTCAAAAAGTGGCAGCACATCGGACGATGAGGCTGCTGACCTGCCGCCTGCCGCTTATAAGCGAGTTGTGGTGAAGATAACTCCGGTACGTTATCGGTCCTGGGATCACGGAAAGATCTAGTAACAATCTTGACTTACGGGTTCTTTGATCTGAAGCCAGTCGCAAGTTCTAGCACCTATCGTTACAATCTGACGGTACATTCAATTGAAACGGCCAGAAAGGGGTACATATGGCAGTGGATAAATTTCCGGTGGAAGCCGGTCACATAATGATGTTTGCTCGATCCGTCGGCGACAAGAATCCGATTTACTCAGACGAAGAATATGCCAAGACGACTGAGGCGGGCGGTATTATCGCACCTCCAACATTCGTCCAGGCATCTTCCCAGTATGATCCGGATGCGTCACTACGGCCCAAGATCGGTGAAAAATGGTTTGGCTCGGGCTCAAAACCTTCTGGATCCAACGCACCTCCAGAAGAAGATTTGCAAGGGGACGCAGGCGGAACAAGTGGCGGTGGCACAGGTTTGCATGGCGGTCAGCACTACGTATACCACAGGAACGTAAGCCCCGGTGATGTATTAACACCCACTAGCCGTCCAGGTGAACGCTGGGAAAGGGAAAGTAAACGGGCAGGAAAACTTATTTTCACAGAATCAATCACCGAATATCGGGACCAAACTGGTGAATTAGTAGTGACCGCGCGCTCAGTTGGGATACAGACTGAGCGAGTTGTGGACCAAGGTTAAGAAGCGGGAGAAAACAGAAATGTCATTACAAGCAGGAAATCTAAACGTAGGTGATGAGCACTCGGAAGTGATTGTTCATGACCTCTCGAGAACACAGCTAGTTCAGTATGCAGGCACATCCGGTGACTACAACCCACTCCACACTGACGAACTGTTCGCGAAGGAAGTTGGGGGTTATCCAACAGTTTTTGCTCACGGCATGCTCACTATGGGTATGACTGGAAAAATGCTCACTAACTGGGTTGGTGATGGACGACTAAAAACATTTGGTCTCGACTTCCGTTCTCAGGTGTGGCCAGGCGACACTTTGACGGCAACAGCAATTGTAACTGAAATAACTGAGGAGGATGGTGATCAGGTCGTCAAGGCTGATGTCACTACCAGTAATCAGAATGGACAAGTAGTAGCAATTGGTTACGCGTCAGCAAAAATTGATTGATTCCACTTGACAGATTTGATAATAAACAGGGGAAGACATGCTTTCTTCCCCTGTTTTATTACTCATCCGCAAATGAAATATATACACTCGGTTCG
>PBOW01000068.1 GCA_002725365.1 Chloroflexota bacterium
GGTGAAGTATTGATTTCTAGACAGTAGATATCATTTGTCTCAGTCAAAAGAAAATCAACACGAGCATAACTTCGTGCTCCGAGGAGGCGGAAAATTTTCATCGCTAAGGTCTGTATTTCAATTGAGATATCTTCGCTTACATCTGCTGGGACGATTAATCGAGTGCCTGAATCTTTGTATTTATGTTCATAGTCGTAGAAGTCACTCGACGAAATAATTTCGCCAGTGCATGTGGATTGAAGGGTTATACCTTCTAGGACTCCACACTCGATCTCCCTTGCGGCAATTGCCTCTTCGATTAGTATTTTCTCGTCGTATTTGAAGGCAAGGATAGCCGCCTCTGACAGCTCTGTTTTACTTCCTACCTTACTTACACCTATTGATGAACCGCCATTTGCTGGTTTTGTGAAAAGTGGAAATTGTAGTTCTTCGCTCACAGCGCTGAGGGTGATTTGCGGGTCGTTTATGAAATCGTGTTTACGAACGACCCGGTAAGACGGTTGCCGGATATTATTGGCGGCAAAGAGTGCTCTCATCAGCTCTTTATCCATAGCACTGGCGGACGCAGTGACACCTGACCCTACGTACGGCATATGTATTGAATCTAGGAAGCCTTGTAGCCTGCCGTCTTCACCACCTTTCCCGTGGATTACAGGGAAGGCAACGTCACAATCGCCAAGCTCTTGTAGTACGGCTTTAGAATTGAGTACCCGATCGCCTTTAATCCCAGTCACATCTCCCCAGCCTGAAATTCTGATCGAATTCAGTTGGGAAACAGATTCTTTATGGGTTAGCCAAGAACCATCTTTGCTGACTGCAAACAATCGAAGCTCGACTTCGTCAGGGTTGTGATTATCTAATATGCTAAGGGCAGATGCTACTGATACCTCATGCTCGTCTGACTCGCCACCGAATATGAGAGCTACTCGCAGCATGAGACCACGCCTTAGCATAAGGCGTCGCGTCCCTCTCAACAAAGCATACTTGTGATGCTGATCAATGTCTAGTTATTAGGGTTCCGTTCCTCTTTTTGAACAGCCAATGATTCCCAGGCCAGATTTTGTAAGCGTGGAAGGACACCCCAGGGGACATCGGTGACATCGCCTGCTCCAACTCCAATGAAAACATCACCAGGCTCAAGTAAATTGACGACGCGATCGATTGCCTCGCTCACGGAGTCGACGTGTAAAGTATCCCTCATTTCTAATCGTGCCAGTAACTCTTTTGCGCTCAGGCCATCTGCTTCGGTTTCTCGTGCAGGGAAAGTGTCGAGGATGAGCAACTTATCGATTCCCTCGAAACAGGAGATGAATTTATCGAGCAAGTAGGAAGAGCGAGAGTAGGTATGCGGCTGGAAGCAAATTACTAGTCGCCGGTCGGGATATCTAGTTTTAGCGGCAGCAATTGTTGCTTTGATCTCACTTGGATGATGGGCGTAATCGTCAATTACAGTAACTTTACGTGACTGGATTGAAGACCGCGATTGTCTTAGGGTGACTTCACCAACTAGCTCAAATCGACGCCTTGCTCCCTTTACGGATGCCGCGATTTCCGAAGCTCTGGAATAGTCAGCCCCGGCGTGCATGCTGGCCGCCAATGCCGCCAGGAAATTACTCACGTTGTGGTCACCCGTTAATCTTAGAGATGACGCGCCAAGCCTTCTTCCCTTCATATAAATTTCAAAGCTCGTCAGCTCAGAAGACTCGCTAAATGCGATATCCTTAGCGTACCAGTCGGCATTTTCAGTAACCGTTGAGAATGATTCAATCCTAATATCTTCCCGATTGCAATTGTTTCTGAGTTTTCTCGCACCTTCGTCGTCGTGTGAAATTAGCAGGATCCCGTTGGGAAGAATTCGTTCAATGAATTGGCTAAAAGAGGAAAAAAAGTTTTCCTCGGTCCCGAAATAATCTAGATGGTCCACCTCCACATTAGTAATTACTGCTATAGAAGGTGTGTATGAGAGAAACGCATCAGCGTACTCATCAGCCTCAATGATGGCGAGGTTGCCATCGCCGTTGACCATATTTCGATTATCAAGATCAGCCATATTCCCTCCTATTAGGGCCAGAGGATCAAGTGACGAGTTTATTGACATGACAGTGGTCAAGGTTGATGTTGTGGTCTTTCCGTGAGACCCAGCTATCGCGATTGTTTGCCTGCCCTGTATCAATTTCTGTACCATTTCTGCTCTGGAAATTATCGGAATACCTCTAGCGTGCCCAGCCAGTAGTTCAGGATTATCTGCTTTTGCTGCTGCGGTGGTCACGATCAGATCAGCATCTTTGATGTTTGCCGGATCGTGACCGATCAAAATGTCGGCGCCTCTCGCTCTTAGTCTTTGTATCTGATCACTATCCTTAATGTCGGATCCTGTGACGCGATGGCCGTTCTCCAGGAGTATTTCTGCGATTCCTGATAAATGTATTCCACCCGCACCAATTAGATGAATTTTTGTAGGAATGTGGTCCTCATTTTTCTTTGCGATTCGGACTATGACCGACGCGATTTGTTGTGCCGCGGAGGGGCGTGCTAGTGCCCACATGTTACTTCGCATCCTTTCGAGGTCAGCATTTTGGGCTATCAGTTCTAGTATCGTATTTGGGAGTTCCTCGACGCGACTATTCGCCAATATAATTGCGGCTCCATGTTTTCTGAGGAGTTCGGCATTCAATTGTTGATCTGAAAAGTTGCCAGGTATTACGATCAGTGGAAGTCCCGTCGCAGGGGCCTCTCCCAGAACCGAGGCGCCGCCCCGAAATACTCCGATATCGGCGGCAATCATTAGTGAAGGCATGTCGTCAGAGTAGGGGAGCAATTGATATCCAGGATGCTCGTATAATCCGATTTCATTCACGGCTGCTAATATCCTCTCATGATCGTGACGCCCAGAAACATGTATGATGTCGATCTTCTCGAGAAGCTCAGTCAGTTCACCTAATATGCTGCTGTTTATAGCAACAGATCCTAAAGAGCCCCCCACTACTAGTGCGATTGGCCGATCACCAGAAAATCCGAGCTTGGATATTGCTTTAGTCTTCAGTTTGCCGTAGCTTTCATTTATCAGTTCTTCAAACGCTGGACGGACGGGATACCCAGTCTCTCTATAAGGGGTATTGCCCAAGTATTCGTGAGATTCACTGGTTGAGCAGAGTACTATTTGAGCTTTTTTTGCTATGAAGCGTGCTGCCCATCCAGGTTTAACGTCAGGCAAAAACAGGACCACCGGTATTCCGAGTTTCGAAGCTGCGTTACACAGCGGTGCAGCACTGTATCCTCCGGTCACGAAAATAACATCGGGCGGTTCTTCTTGTAATAATTTGACAGCTATTCTAGTACCTCGCAGGAAATCCCAAATTCCTTTTGCGAGCTTCAAAGGAGATCTACTACGTATCGGTGAGGCAGGGACCGATTTGAATCGAATGCCTTCCGATCTGCATATTTCAGCCTCAGGTCCATTTATTGAACCAAAGTAAATGAATTGTTCGTCAGATAAACCTATTGCGGTCTGAAGTTTTTGTTTAACCGCCATTATTGGGTAGACGTGTCCTCCCGTGCCGCCTCCAGCTAAACCGATCCTCAATGGTGTACTCGTTTCTGACGTATTTATTTCATCACTGAATTTAGTAAACTCGGAAGTATCAACGATTTCAAATAATCGAGGGTTGGTTGCGGCCCCGGGGTGATCCATGGATGTCTTCATTTTGTTATCTTTATTTGTCTTTCATCAGTTGAATTAAAGTCTACTGTGTACCTGCTCACAGAAAGAAGGATACCAACAGCTGCGAGAAGTGATATCAATGCCGATCCCCCATAAGAAATGAGCGGTAGTGGCACGCCAGTCAAAGGCAGGAGGTTAGTTGCACCTGAAATATTCAATCCGCTCTGGAAGGCAATCCATGCGGCAACTCCGGTTGCAAGCAGTGAACCGAACATATCTGACGCATTTCTCATCAATAGCCAGCAGCGCCACAATAAAAGTGTCAAGAGTATTATCACCACAACCGACCCGACAAAACCTGTCTCTTCGCCGATGACAGCCATGATCCCATCGGTTTTTGCAGCAGGCAGATAGAAAAATTTCTGACGAGATAGACCAAGGCCCTGCCCCATCAATCCACCAGAGCCGAAAGCATTAGCTAACTGTATTGCTTGATATCCAAACCCTTCCGGATCAGAATCCGCGGCGATAAACGCTAATATCCTTTCCCATCTGTATGGGGCACTAATGATAAGGAAGAAAGCCCCAGCTGCAGCGAGCAGAACCATCGCGGCGATATGAATAATTTTGGTTGTTGGAGCGACGAAAAACATACAACCGATGATTAGTGCCAAGACAAACGCAGTACCGATATCAGGTTGCAGTAGAATTAAGCCTACAGATGATCCGCTAATTAGGGTAAAAGGCAGTATTCCACTGGTGATACTGCCTAACTGCTTACCTTTTGCTGCTAGCCATGCAGACATGTAAATGATTACCAAAAGTTTCACTAGTTCTGATGGCTGTGTGGAGGGCAGGCCCGGAAGCTTTAGCCATGATCGTGCACCATTAACTTCCTGGCCTAAGGATGGGATAAATAAAAGGGACAGGAGAGCCAATCCAACACCAATCATGAGAGGACTAACTTTCGCGAGTCTACGATAGTCGAGACCCTGTAAAATAAATAGGCAGAGGAAACCAACACCGAGCATAAAGCCATGCTTTATCCCATGGGCAGATATCGGTCGGGTTGTCTCATTAACTGAGGTTGTTGAGCTGATCGCGATCCAACCAATGATCGTTAATATTGCAACTATCCCAAGCAAAATGTAATCAGGCTTATGTTTTTTTTCTCTATTGAGAGATATGGTGTCGACATTCTTACGTGCTGCTAGTCCGGAGGGGATGTTTTTGTTACCTTGCATCCTAGTTTTTTGGTCCATCCGAGTTCAATCCAGCAACCAAAGCTTTGAATTCCCGACCCCTTTTTTCGAAGTTGGCGTAGTGGTCAAATGAGGTTCCACCAGGTGCCAGTAGTATGACATCTCCATTTTTAGCAATACGTAGAGCGGACCAAAACGCGTCCGTCAGGTTTTTTTCACTGATGTATAAGAGGGGATCAGCTGATTTTGGACTGCCTTTCTCTATAAAATGCGCACCGGACTCTCCAAAGCCTACGAATCCCCGGCACCTGTCAGCGATGGCATCTCTGAGTTTCGTCGGGAACGGAAGTTTTTTGTCACGGCCTCCCATCAGCAGGACTACTTTTTGATTTGNATTCAAATTGAGNGCGGTTAATGCGGCCAAAGTGCGTTCAGGAGTGGTAGCAATCGAGTCATTCAAAAACAAAAGCGATCGGTGATTACTTTCAATAGTTTCGAGTCTGTGCTCCACACCTTGGAAAGACTTTATTCCAGAACTTATCAGTTCCAAAATCNTATTAGGGCTTTTAGGCTCTTTCGACTGTAGCAAAAAGTAACTGATAACGGCAGCAAAAGCNACGTTGTACATATTGTGGTAGCCAGGAGCCTGTGGNTGATTNAATGGGGACCAGTCTTCAAGCAGAGTTATCGGAGAAGNCATGCCATATGGACCATNTGGGATATCTAGCTGCAACGAATATAACTCATCAGCNTTTCCAGTTCGTTGATAATTTGCGTGGCCGTAGAGGCTCTCGCCGGTACCATTCTCCTCAGATCGATGCTTGGCGGACTCGCCTTTATTTTTACTGGTATCAGACACTGATCGATGAGCGACTTCACCTAGAGAGATCGCGACAGTTCTGCTGCCTCCTGTTGCGATTATCTTTCTCACGTTTTGATCGTCGATATTCGCAACAAACAGATCTGTTGGAGACTGCCACTTTATTATCTTACTTTTAAGTTCCTGATACTCCTTCCAAGAGAATTGGTCGAGATGATTAGGCGTGACATTTGTGATACAAGCAATTGCAGGGGATCTATTCAATCGAAGTAATTGTGTATGTGACATCTCTACAATTACTTTGGTGTCATTTGTTATGTCCGGAAGACTAGAGAGCAATTCGAAGCCAATATTGCCTCCAACAACCACCGACTCGCCAGAGTGCCTCAAAATATCAGCGAGGATAGCTGTGGTGGTGGTTTTCCCCGCTGACCCAGTTATTCCAACTACAGGCACTTGGCACCGTTCTAGGAAAAGTTCAAGCATGGATGAAATACGGCAATTTGCTTGTCTGGCTTGAGTTAGGATTGGGTTGTGATCTGGTACTCCCTGAGACGCAAAAATCGTATCAAATGATTGCAAATCCTTTGGGATAACACCGTCCAGATAAAGGCGGGATCGTGGTAGTCCCGCGAGCAGCTTAGATTTTTCTTGAGAGTCACGTAATTCGTGGATTGATTTTTGATCTGAAATGAAGAGATCTGCGCCTTCAGATGACAGAAACTTCGAGAGATCCATTCCCTCTATCCCTAAACCAAGAACAAGAACTTTTTTATTTTTATAGGTGTTCGTTGATACTCGCTGATTCATTCTTTATGACTTTCACACCTTTAAAGCAAGTGCAACGCCCAACATGGCTCCAGCGATTGCAAGTAAATAGAGCCTCATCACAATCTGTGGTTCACTCCATCCCAGTAGTTCTAAATGGTGATGGAAAGGAGTTTGCAGGAATATTCTTTTCCCGCTAGTCACTTTGAAATAGATTACTTGAACAAGCGCAGAACCTGCCTCCAATACATACACAATTCCGACAATAGGAAGTATCAACCAATGCCCCGTCATTAGTGCCACTGTGGCGAGTGCGGCTCCGAGTGGCAATGCGCCGGCGTCACCCATAAATACCGATGCGGGATGAGCGTTATACCAGAGGAATCCCAGAAGAGCTCCAGACACAGTGAAACAAAATATAGCTAGGAAGACTTGGCCTTGTATGAAGGCAATAACTGCGTATGCTCCAAATGCAAAGGCTGCGGTACCACCAAGCAGTCCATCCAACCCGTCGGTCACTGATACAGCCGTGGTAGTTGCAAAAACAGTCACAAAAGCGATGGCCAAGTAGCCGTATCCTAATCCGTATTTACCTATCCAAGGGATATTGACGCTTTCAGCCTCGAGCAAGAAGAACATGCAATACGCAACAATAACTGCTACAAGACTGATAGAGGCAAATTTTAACCTCCATGTGAGACCAGTCATCGGGCGATTGACGAAAGTTCCAAAGTCATCCCATACACCAAGTACTAACATCCCGGTGATTACTGATATAGGCAAAATCATCGATTCGCGATTAATCAAAAGCCGACTGTTTTCGACATCGAAAAGATTGGTGAGTACTGTCACGATCAGTACCGTTGCCCAGATAAAAAGTCCACCCATAGTGGGTGTGCCTGATTTTAGCTGATGCGACTCAGGCAGATATCCAGAGATTGCTTTGCCAAATTTCAATGCCCGAAGAAGTCGGATACTGGGTAATCCNAACGTGAGTGCTACCAAGAAAGCTATTCCTCCCGAGAGGAGCGCTCCAGTCATAGTGTCTTATCCTTTTCATGTGATCGACTTTTGAGTTCTGATATCAACGCTGATGCAACCTCATCTAGTCTTAGGGAATGTGATCCTTTAATTAGTAGGGTGTCCCCAAAGTCAATAATCTCCAATAAGGCTTCTATTGCTTCTTGATTGCTATTAACCATTTCCACGGATGTGAGGCCGTATTCTTTTGCAGCTTGAGCGAGGACCCTGCTTTCATATCCTATCGTCACTAGGTGATCAACAGTAGAAGCTGCATGGATTCCAGCTGCTATATGCTCTGCTCTTGACACAGAGCCTAGTTCCAACATGTCACCTAGAAGGGCAATTCTACTTCCCGCAGAGCTGTCTAAAACTCGGAGTGCAGCTTCAAGTGATTTGGGCTGTGAATTATAGGTGTCGTTGAGTATGGTTATACCTCCAGGTATATCGGTCCTCTCAATACGATCACTGAAAATCATATTTTCCATTGTTTGGCTGATCTGCTCCGTTGTGTAGCCCATAGCAATTCCTGATGAAATCACCGCGATGACATTCTCAACCAAATGTGTACCAGATAGCTCGATGGAGAATCGAGTACTTTCCGATTTATATCCAATATCGAATACAATCCGCCCGTCACTAGCTACTTCAATATTTGTGGCGGTAACGTCAGCTTTTGTATTCCCGGCTGCAGAAAAGCCCAAGATATTGCTTTTAGCGACCTGTCGCATTTGCCAAACAAGGGGGTCGTCGAAATTGAGAATAGAGTGACCATTTTCAGGGAGTGATCTAGGTAATTCACTTTTTGCCAGCTGAATATTCTCTAAACTGCCCGCGCGAGACAGGTGTGTCGGCCCTACATTTAGTACTATGCCAATGTCTGGTTTGGCTACTTTGCACAGGAAGTCGATCTCACCTATTTCGTACATTCCCATTTCAATGATCGCTAGATTGGAGCTGGCAGGTGTCTCTAGAAGGCAGAGCGGCACTGATATTTCATTGTTGTAGTTTTTTCTGTTCCACGATGTATTTTCATAATTACTAAATATTTCTCCGGCTATATTTTTTGTGGTTGTTTTGCCCACACTGCCGGTTATTGCTAAAACCTTCGTGGCGATTTGTTTCCTCCATTCACTCCCCAGTCTTTGAAGAGCCATTAGGGAGTCGCGAACCAATATGAACGAGTGCTGCTGGGGCTTGGAGGACTCTTCGTCGATTAGGATCGCAGCGGCTCCGCGCTCGATTGCTTCTTCGACAAACGCGTGGCCGTTGTGTTTGGTTCCGCGCATGGCTACAAATAAATCTCCCTGCATGATTTCACGGGAGTCAATAACTGCCTTTTTTACGTTGATAGCACTGAGGAGATTAGATTCAATTATTTCATCCGCTAGTGACTCGGAAATGAAAGTTCCGGAAAGTTGTCTATCGGGATTTGGCATAATCTTACCTCCCAGTCGTACCTTTACTTACTTCACTCGGTATTTCACGATACCTTATAATTTCCTCGGCTATTTCAGAAAAAATGGGCGCAGCGGTCAGTCCAGCCAAGCCGTCATTTTCGCGTGGATTGCTGAGCCTCACTAAGAGTCCGAAACTAGGCTCGCGTGCGGGTACAAACCCGATAAACGTTGCATCCATTTGATTTTCATCATATTTATTTGTTACAGGATCAAAGCGAATAGCTGTCCCGGTTTTCCCTCCAACAGAATGTCCCTGAATTCGCGCTGCATGCCACTCGTTACTTTCTACTACAGTTTCCATAAGCCTCATCATTGTATTTGCCGTATCAGTCGAAATGACTCTGTGTCCGTGTGCACACGCACCCCCAGTGAGCTCAACGTCGCCTATCAGGTAGGGGGTGGCTAGACATCCATCGGTATAAAAGGTGGTAAGTGTCATCAATGCCTGTAGAGGAGTCACTCTAACTCCATGTCCATACGCTTGAGTTCCCTTTGACATATCTGTCCAATTAGGGTCACCTGGTGACACCAAATCACTTTTCGCCTCGCCTCGGATGTCCAGACCAGAAGTATGCCCGATATTGAAGAGGTCCATGTAAGAGTAGAAGTCAGAAGGTTCTACTAGACCTCCAATCCAAGCGGCACCAGTGTTGATTGAATGATTCAGAATTTCAGTGACAGTTACTTCACCGTAGACTCGCTGTTCCCAGTTTGAAATTTTAGCTCCGTCAACACAATCGCTTGCGAAGCAAAGAATTCCAATGTCCTTATACACTGTCTCTTCTGTAATTAAGCCAAGATCAATACCAATTGCCACGGAAAGGGGTTTAAATACAGATCCTGGTTCGTAGGTTTTTGCCACAGCAGAATTAACAGAATTCGCTATGTCACCCATGGTTAATTTGGAGTTCAGTTCTTGATAGGTTAGGGAAGGGTAACTATACATTGCCCTTATTGCTCCTATGTTCCCGTCAGTCAGATCAACCACTATCACATCTCCCGCGTCAGCTCTATATTTTTTTATCCCATCGGATAATTTGGAGCTTGCGATTTGTTGGATTTCGGAGTCTATTGTCAATTTTAGATTATTCCCAGGAATGGCCTTTTCCCCTATTGTTGGTGTGTATCCTAGTGTCCCGCCTAACGCATCCTGTTCCCTAAGGGTCCAACCAGGCGTTCCACTTAAAAATGAGTCATAATCTTTTTCTATACCCCACAGCGGTTCCCCGTAACTGTTTACATATCCAATCAATTGCGAGGTCGCTGTTTCATCGGGATAAATTCTTTTTGAACGTGGCTGTAACTGGACTGCGTACAGGGACAACCCTTGCAGTAGACCTCTTTGCCCTAGATCGAGGTTTCGTAGAAGAGGAGTTCCTGAGGCATCTGAGTCTTTTCCTAAATGAATCAGCCAAGAAAGTAGTTGATCTTTAGGAATGTCATGCGTGATTGATATGGTATCCCCTAAATATTTTACTAATTCACTTGCGGTATGTTCTGCTTCATTGGGATCCGCTATCCAATGGACGCTATCCAGATACAAGTCCCATGATTCAACTGAAAGGGCAAGTGGCAAGCCATTGGCATCGGTTATGACTCCTCTCTGAGCTGGAATGTCTATTAAATCGAGTTGTGCGGATTTGGCGTTCGCACTCAGAACACCATGTTGCTCTATTTGTAATTCATAAAGCCTCAGCAAAATCATCCCAATTCCGGCAATAACTAACGTCGCAAGGAATATGTGCCGCCAGCTAACGGCACCCGCACGATAAGTAGATATGTTTTGTGAGGGATTATTTTTCTTGATCATCCGCACCATTTTTCACTATCACTCGGTAGTTAGGTCATCAATAATCAGCGAATAATTCAGTATTCTTGCTAATTCACTTGGCAGGAATTGCTTCGGTAGGTATTCACCTGTGTCACGATATGTATCGATGAAGTCTTGGTCGATCAGTTGTTCATCGGGCTCTCTTTGGATGTAGGTATTATCTCGTTCGGAGCTTATCGTTTTGTGCAGAATGGCAAGATCTTGGGCTAATTCTGCGCTGAGAAGGTTTGAGTTGTACGCTATTTCCGCGGACTGCTGATGTATCAAGGAAAGTTCACTGGCGAGTACTGGAATCTTGGCAGTTGTGTGCACTTGAAAGATTCCTAAGGCTGAAGCAATGAGAGTCAGGACCCAAGCAACAAGAGTCGCTCGAGATCCGGTCCCTACACCATTTTCCTCTGTTCTATTTAATGTTGGGTTTTGAGAAGTTTGGTTGGGGGCTAAATTTAACTGATTGTCTAGTTTTTCACTGAGATCAAGGGAACTTTTATACATTATGCACCTGTCGATCGAGTACTTCAGCGACACGAAGTTTTGAGGAGCGTGAACGCGGGTTGCTTAATATCTCATGCGAGCTGGGTACAAGAGGTTTGCGAGTTACCGGGCGTAGTCTAGCCACATGATCGCAGGTGCAAATCGGCTGTTTTTTTGAGCATAGACAGTCAGTTGATTCAGTTTTAATAAATGTTTTTACTATCCGATCCTCGAGCGAATGGAAGGCGATGACTGCTAATCTTCCATAACTATTTTTTCTGTTCAGATTCGGAATTTTCAGTAAATTTAGTGACGAAAGCAGCCCCACCTCCAGATCTTTCAATTCAGTATTTACAGCTATTCGTAGTGCTTGAAAAGTTTTAGTTGCAGGATGAATTTTTACCTTCTGCTTGGTAGACATATTCAGAAGCACAGCCCTACTTACTAGTTCAGCGAGTTGCTTTGTGGTTGATATGGGTCGAGCTTCAGAGATGATTTTCGATATCCTTCGGGCTTTAGGCTCATCACCGAAATTTCTTAGGACATGCTCAAGTTCGTCAACTGAGTATTTGTTGACTATGTCAGCAGCCGTAGTTTTTGTTTGTGGATCCATTCGCATATCTAGAGGTTCGTTTCTAATAAAGGAAAATCCTCTCCCTGAACTCTCTAGTTGCATTGACGAAATTCCGAGATCCAACAAAATTCCATCTACCTGCTCAACTCCGACGGTTTTGCAAATTGACTCCATATCCGCAAAGCTTCCCTGCTTGAGAGTTATATTTTCCCGGTAGGGTCTTAACAGGAATTCAGTAAGATTGAGTGCTTCAGGGTCTTTATCAATTCCTATGATGGATGCAGAGTTATTAGACGCTTGTAATATTGCTTCTGTATGACCACCAGCACCAATCGTTCCGTCGATGTAGATTCCGCCATCACGGATTTGCAAATATTCGACGACCTCTTTAGTCATTACTGATGTATGTGGCTGTTTTTGTTCGGTGTTAAGTATGTTCATCTGGTCCCCGGTGCTAACGGATTCCCCTAGTGGAATATATTTTGGGGTGGCTCCGTTTTCCATATGTTGGCGGGGATTAACATTAGTATGGCGTTAGCGGAGCCACCCCAAATACCGAGTGGTCTCAGTTTTACTGATTGTCACTACGGTAAAGAGCGCGCTGCGAATGAATTCTTTCGAGCAAGGTCTTTTGTTGTGTTGTCGAGGGGGCGACGTCCTATTATTTCTGACCTAATTCAATTGAACTGGGGCACTCACATCGCGCTCTCTACCGTAGTACACAAACCACTGTGTCTTATCTGCTCCTTTCATCAGGAAGAAAATCCAATAAAATTTTGGGACAGCGGGCTGGTGCCCATATCTCTATGTAATCGCCACAAGCAGAAAGAATGACGCTACCACTTGAAAGATTCGCATATTCTCGATATTTAATAGGAATGGAAAATCGTCCCCGTTCGTCTATATCGACTCCATACGCGTTCCCGAGGAGGCCTCTGCGCCGCTCTCGGACTTCACCATCTCGCGATCCTTCGATATTAGGAAAATTCCGTTGTGACTCAGCACCGAACTTTCCTTTTGAGAAAACTTCAATACAGCCGTCCTCACTAATCACGAGAATTCCGTGACCAGTGCCGGTCCCAGAGTCAGAATTGAACTCTTGAAGATGCTTCAACGGCATCGCCAGGCGACCATTAGAATCTAATTTGGCTCGAACTGTTCCGAACATTACAATCCCTATTTAATCTAATATCACGGAAATTATACTATATAAATCCCTATTTGGTCTATTAATATCATAGTAATGACAAATTGATCCCTAAGAATGTGTATAGTGCTCTATTGGTTTTGAACGCAATGGTTAAGGATGGGGCCGACAGGTAACCCGGTCTAACCCGTCGAGCTTCACAGGACGTATGAGATTGTGTAATGCAGAGGCCTACGCTTTTGCTAGGGTCGTGCAGGACGTGTTAGACCGGATCGTATGATTTAGCATCTGCAAGGAAAGCATCGATCCCTCTGTCAGTCAAAGGATGCTCAATCATTTGGGCGAGAACATTCGGTGGGATAGTAGCCACATGTGCCCCAGCCAATGCAACATCAGTGACATCTCGAGGTCCTCTTATCGAGGCCGCCAGAATTTCAGTGCTGATTCCAGGATAGTTTTTGAAAATTGTTGCGCACTCGCGGATAAGTATCATGCCGTCCGCTCCCCCATCGTTCAGCCTTCCAATAAATGGCGACACGAATGTTGCCCCAGCCTTTGCCGCAAGAAAGGCTTGGTTGACACTGAAAATTAGGGTGCAGTTAATTTTTATTCCTTCAGACGATAACGTAGAAATCGCTTCGAGTCCGACTTTTCCCATCGGTATTTTTACTACGACATTAGGGTGCCAGCTTGCCACTCTGCGAGCCTCTTCGCAGAGCTCAGAAATTTCCAGGGAGACACACTCAGCTGAGAGGGGTCCATCTATTACTTCCGCTATTTCAAGGATCCTGTCCTTATATTGAACTCCTTCTTTCGCTACAAGAGAAGGGTTAGTGGTAATCCCGTCAACGACTCCAAGCTTTGCAGCCGTCCGTATGTCATCGATGTTGGCTGTATCTAAAAAAATTTTCATTTGACTGTCCTCACGCTAGGCTCTAGAAAAATCGAATCACTACTAGTAGGAGTATTAGAGGGATACTCACGATTATCATAGTGCCAAATACTAAAGGTACATTGTCGGCAAGAGCATCCACCAAGTCTTCACTAGTCTCTCCTGATTTCTGAGCGCTCAGTGCGCTCCATTTGACGCGCCTGAGAGCTACCCCAAAAAGTGGAATGAACAGAAATAAATTCAGAAAAAATAAAATTTGTATAACGATCATTGAGCCAGAGGTGATCGAATAGTTACTTGCAGCAACCCACGCGTAGCCGGAAAACAATACAGCAATAATCCCCGGCAAAAGACCAACGGTAAAGGCTTTCTGAGAGGTGAGAAGCAGTATGACTCTTTCGTTGATGTCATCTCTTTTCCAAGACATCCAAACTGGAACTACGGCAGCGCCAATGCCCACGCATAGATAGATGATCGAGCTCAGGTGTAAAAAAATCCAAAATGCCATTGATTTCACCTATCGGTCAAGAGTCTGGTTATCTGTCTACTTGTTTTTGAGAATAGGTTATTGAAGCGTCGATAAAGGCCCTGAAAAGCGGGTTGGGTCTGAGCGGGCGGCTAGTAAATTCAGGATGAAATTGAGCTCCAATCATAAACGGATGGTCGGCGAGTTCAACAATCTCTACTAAATTTCGTTCTGGATGACGACCAGCAACTACCAGCCCATTTTTTTCAAGCTCAGGTAGAAGAGAATTGTTTACCTCGTACCTGTGCCTGTGTCGTTCTCGAACCAGTTTTTCACCGTATGCTTCATATGTTCGCGTACCAGGAATTAATTCACAATCATAACCCCCAAGTCTCATTGTTCCACCTCGGGTTTCCACCATCTTTTGTTCTTCCATTATATCGATCACTGGATAAGGGGTGTCGGGATTCATCTCTGTAGAATGAGCTCCTTGTAGTCCAGCTACGTTTCGAGCGAACTCGATTACAAGGATTTGCATTCCGAGGCAGTCACCTAGGTACGGGATTTGATTTTCTCGCGCAAAAGTGGCAGCCCTGACTTTCCCCTCGACGCCTCGCTCGTCAAAGCCTGGACAAAGCACAATGCCATCCGAGTCTCGAAAAATTTCGTTGATGTCACCGCCCTCGACTTGTTGAGCATCAACCCAGACTATTTCGAACCCAGTATGACAGCTTACCGCCGCATGGGCGATTGCTTCTTGTATGGATAAGTAGGCATCTGGACCATTTACATACTTGCCGACCACGTGTACGCGAACTCTATCGTTATCATCGGGGTTTGTGAGTTGGTTGCTAAACACGCTCCATTGCCCAAGATCTGGCTCCTTCTGCTCCAGCGAGAGTTTTTCTACGGTGAGATTGCCCACACCGAGCGCTTCCAGCATGATAGGTACTTCATAGATTGATTTTGCCGTTTTTAAAGGGATAACTGCATTGGGTTCAACATTGCAGAACTGAGCAATTTTGTCGCAAAGCTCTGCAGGAATCTCTTTCTCCGAACGAGTAACAATAAGATCTGGTTGAATCCCAAATGATCTCAAAGTACGAACTGAGTGTTGAGTAGGCTTAGTTTTTAACTCACCAGTTGCACCGATTTGCGGCAAAAGTGTTACGTGCACGGAGAGTGTTTGGCCTAGAGCGGACGCATACCGCATTTGCGCTACCGCCTCAAGAAACACCTGACCCTCGATATCTCCGACTGTTCCTCCGACCTCAACGAGGACGACTTCGGCACCTAGCGTTTCCCCAGCCAGTATGATCCTTCTTTGGATCTCGTCCGTTATATGTGGTATTGCCTGAACGGTTTTACCCTCGTAGTATTGGCCGCTTCGTTCTCGATGGATAACTTCTTGGTAAATCTGTCCACTCGAGGATGAGTTCGAGCCTGACAAATTGACATCGAGGAATCGTTCATAATGACCAAGATCTAGATCTGTCTCCGCGCCATCGTCAGTGACAAACACCTCTCCATGCTGATACGGAGACATCGTCCCGGGATCCACGTTGATGTAAGGATCGAGCTTAAGGATCGACACCTTCAGGCCTCGTGACTTGAGGATTTGTCCAAGAGATGCGGTGACGATCCCTTTACCCACAGAGGATACAACCCCACCTGTAACAAACACATACCTGGTCATGTGGCTCCGTAATTCCCTACGGGGCTACAGTCTAAGGCATCCGCGAGAGTCTTGCACTCTGCCTCACAAACCAATACTCAGTTTGGTGCGAGTATCATTAGAGTATCGGGAGAAATAGCGATGTCAGAGAAAATCTATTTAGCAGGGATTCTTACCATTAGTGATAAGGGTTCGACTGGTGAGAGGGAAGATACATCTGGACCTGCCATACAGGATCTTCTCTCTCAGCAACCCCTAAATATTTTAGAACAACAGATAGTGCCTGATGAAAGAAATCTAATTGCCGATATTCTTGTCTCCTGGGCGGATGACAAGCTCTTGCATCTTATTATCACGACTGGCGGTACTGGTCTTTCGGAACGGGACGTCACTCCTCAAGCAACAGAATCAGTGATTGACTACCGAATTCCAGGGATAGAAGAGGCGATGCGAGCAAATGGTATGCGACAGACTCCGTTTGCTATGCTGTCAAGATTAGTTGTAGGTGTCCGTAATGGTACGCTGATAATCAATCTTCCCGGAAGTGAAAAGGCAGTCACTGAGAACCTTCAGACGATTATGCCGGTTCTGAGTCATGCCCTTGGACAAATTAATGGCCATAAGGATGCAGATAGTCATTAGTCAGAGATGGGGAAATGGTGAGATTCGATATTATTACCTTGTTCCCTGGGATGTTCGGAGGTCCTCTAGATGACTCGATAATCGGTCGTGCGCGCGAGAAGAAGATCATAGAAATATTCTTACATGATCTTCGACATTATGCCGGTGATAATCACAGGACCGTGGACAGCCCTCCCTTTGGCGGAGGGGCGGGGATGCTTTTGATGCCTGGTCCACTATTTGAAGCTGTGGACCAAGTGTCCTCGCAGACCGAGGGTGAATTCAGAACAATCGCAATGAGCGCAAGCGGCCGTCCCTTATCTGAAGAGGTTGTAGCCGATTTAATTGGGTGCCCTAATCTTATTTTGGTCTGTGGTCGCTACGAGGGTATGGATGAACGATTTTTGCAGAACAAAGTCCATGATGAGATATCCGTAGGAGACTTTGTTGTTTCTGGAGGTGAATTGCCCGCCATGGTTCTCATAGATGTACTGGCCAGACAACTTGAAGGAGTTCTTGGGAGTTCGGATTCCCTTAGGGAGGAGTCATTCGGGGCTGGGCTGCTCGAATACCCTCAGTACGCTCGTCCGGCAAATTACGAGGGATGGGAGG
>PBOW01000069.1 GCA_002725365.1 Chloroflexota bacterium
TCTTGAAAAAACTGCTCGTGCTGCTGCCCGTGCCGCGAAACGGACAGGTGTCCCGATCTCATGTCATACAAAAGCCACTGATGAATTGGGCACACCTCTGCTGGATATTTTTGACGATGAGGGTCTCGATCTTGGGGCGGTGACTATTGGACATTCCAACGACACCTTAGACATGATCTATCTCAAATCCATAGCTCAAAGAGGAGCAGTCGTGGGGCTGGATCGTTTTTTCTCGACAGAAGAGCAATATGTCGCAAATAGAAGTCGCATAGCGCTTGAGCTTGCTTCAGATGGTTTCGCAGATAAGGTCGCGCTCGGACATGATGCAACACCGGCAGGGTTCTGGGGAACCTGGAAGGACGAGGCAAATCTTGATGTCTGGACACTGGTACCTGCATTCGAAGTAGCGTGGCTTCGAAATAATGGCCTTCCTGAAGATCAACTAAACGAAATGATGGCTACCTCAATAGCAAATACATTTACGGTAGCCAAGTCATTGTCGAACTAAGTCGAGACTTCAATTCCATACCTATGACGCGCTATACTCGGGACATGTAGTATGCGGAATTCGCATCCAGTCGAGGTGGGGAGAATATTAATGATAGAAGGCTATCCAGAGATTCCTAAGAACAATAGCGAGCTTAAGGCATCACCACAGATACCTGACTGGGCTGCAATGCGCGAATCCTGGAATTGGGACGATGTATGGGACGAGCTAGACACCCCAAACGGATTAATCAATAAGGCTTACGAATGTGTGGATCGACATGCGAACGGTGATCGAGCGGACAAGACTGCAATTATTTGGCAAAGTGCTACAGATGAAATAGAAACGTATACCTACGCTGACATGAAAGTGCAAACCAACAAAGTGGCAAATGCACTGAAAGGGATCGGAATCGAAAAAGGAGAGAGAGTCTTCTTGCTCGCTGATCGAATCCCTGAACTATACTTCTCATGTTTTGGAATTCTAAAAATTGGGGCCATAATGGCACCTCTGTTTTCTGCCTTTGGACCGGAACCGATCAAGGAGCGGATTGCCCGCGCTGACGGATCAACGGTAATCACCACACCAAAACTCCTGCCCAAAATTAACGAAATCCGTGACCAATTGCCTTCACTCAAGAGAGTAATAGTGATTCACCATCGAGAAGGAGCTGATGTAAATGATTCGGATATCTCATACTCGGAAATAGTCGACCCTGCCTCTGAGGAATTCGAAATCGAACCTACTGGAGCCGAGGATTGGTCGGTTATGCATTTTACTTCGGGTACAACAGGACTACCAAAAGGTGCAGCACACGTTCACAGTGCAATAGTCAGCCAGTACGCCACTGGTAAATATGTACTGGATTTCAACGACAATGACATCTACTGGTGTACGGCTGATCCTGGATGGGTCACCGGGACGTCATACGGTATGTTTGCGCCGTTCTCGAACGGAGTCACCTCCGTGATCGACGAAGGTGGTTATGCGGCGAAACGCTGGTATCAGGTAATTCAGGACCATAAGGTCACTGTCTGGTACACGGCGCCTACTGCCATCAGGCTGTTGATGCGATCAGGATCTAAGGTAGCGAGAGAACACGATCTGTCTTCACTACGGTATGTGATGTCTGTGGGAGAACCTCTTAATCCAGAGGGAGTCGTATGGGGTATTGAAGCGTTTGATCTCCCGATACACGACAACTGGTGGCAAACCGAAACCGGAGCCATAATGTGTGCAAATTATCCTTCGATGCCAATCAGACCGGGCTCGATGGGCAGACCATTCCCTGGGGTTAATGTCACCATAGTGGATGATGAAGGAAACGAAATCGCTGAACCAGACGTGGAAGGAGCACTGGTAGTCGAGCCTGGATGGCCCTCACAGTTCCGGACTTACTGGAATGATCAAGAGCGTTATGACTCACGATTCATCAACGGCTGGTACTACACCGGAGACAGAGCGAAAAAAGACGAGGATGGATACATCTGGTTCTTGGGGCGAGACGACGACGTCATTAACACCTCAGGGCATTTGGTATCGCCGTTCGAAGTTGAAAGTACTCTGATTGAACACGAAGCTGTTGCTGAAGCTGGCGTTATAGGCAAGCCACATGATGTCGCGATGGAGGTAGTTAAGGCGTTTGTCACTCTGAACGATGGATATGAAGAGTCGTCAGAGTTGATGAGAGAGCTCAATCAGCACTGCCGTACAAGATTGGGTCCTGCCGTAGCACCGAGAGAAATTGATGTGATAGATATCCTCCCGAAAACCCGATCAGGAAAAATTATGCGTAGACTGCTTAAAGCCCGCGAGCTGGGTCTCGATGAAGGTGATACTTCCACACTCGAGGAAGACTAACCGGATTAGATTTCTCTCCGACTGTACCGGTGCCACGCATATGCAATAAGTGCTGGCGTGGACAGTATTGAGGTTATTAGAGGCTTAATGCGGTACCAAGTGTCCAATTCGACATAGTTTCCAAGAACAATGACATGTCCGGCAGAGGCTTCAGCCTTGGTTACCCCTAAAAACAGGGTCCCATCGTACGTGCCCGCTGGCCACCAAAGAAGAGTCCTCGCTACATACGATACTTCTTCCCATTCCACTAAGGGCAGATCAGTGAGGTCTCGAATAAGTAATTCGAGAAAAATCAAGAGACCTGCGATTAAGGGAATACCAAGCAGCACCGCCAAAGCAACCAACACAGACGCAACCGCACCTTTGAACACTGCGCCCGTAAACGTAATAACAGCTATCGAAAATACAAAATTAGTGACCACGAACAGCAGACCCCACAGGGTCCACTGAATCAAAATAGGATTAGTCGAGTCAAACAGAAAAATTCCCGCGATAAAAGTCAACAGAAAACCAGTAAGCCAAAGCAAGGTACCTAACGCAAAGTAGACCAAAACTTTGACACGTAAAATCGCGAGGAGACTAAATCGTAGCCGCAGAAAAATAGAAAGTTCTCTATTACTATCGAAAGCCAAGCCTGCCGCAGCTATTCCCAGGAGTATCAACATAGCGGGCCAGGAAAACGCTGCGTACCAATCTAAGGATTCATCGTACGAAAATACCGAATCTGGCTGTCTATGTATGAGCAGCCCAAGGGAGATCGATAATATTGCGGCAAGCAAAAACACTCCGACCAATGTCCAGCCACGCCAACTTCGGAACACATATAACAATTCGGTCTTCCATAAGTTCATACGTGGCTCCATACCNAGAATATGTTGCTGTCCAATGCCCACTTAGGCGAGTAGANTTATACGTCCAAGTGNTTCAAATCTAATGAGGAATTATATATGGCNGAGCAAACAACTGAAACAGAAGGTCCCCAGATAAACCGAGGACTACAAGGTGTCTANTTCGAGCGTTCAGAGGTCTGTGACATCGACGGAAAAGCTGGTAGCCTCTGGTATCGAGGTTACTCTATCCACGATCTCGCGACCCGTTCTACATTTGAAGAGGTCGCGTATCTACTGATTTATGGTGAACTACCCACCCAGAATGAGCTTGAATCTTTCGCAAGCCAACTCAAACTCCAGCGTACATTACCAGAACTTATCTACGGGATCATAGACTCCGTAAAGGATGCACACCCAATGGATGTCCTGCGAACAGCTGTTTCGGCATTATCAGCTGCTGATCCGGACGTGACCGATAANAGTCGCGAGGCCAACATCAGTAAAACGATACGTCTAACAAGTCAGGTGCCNATGATTGTCGCCGCTCACTATCATCTTCGATCAGGCAAACCNGTAATTNAACCTAATTTCGAATTAGGCCACGCNGCAAATTTTTTATACATGATGACAGGNGAGATCCCTTCTGAAGACTCAGCAAAATTGATGGATACCGACCTGATATTACACGCAGAACATGGGACAAATGCTTCTTCCTTCACAGCACGTGTGGTGGCAGGAACAGACGCCAATTTGCATGCCTCANTCGTGGCAGCAGTCGCGGCCTTGTCGGGGCCGGCCCATGGGGGAGCTGCAGAGAACGTGATGCAAATGGCCCTTGATATCGGCGAACCAGAAAATGCTGCTGACTATGTCAAACAACTACGAAAAGATCGAAAACCTGTCATGGGATTTGGTCATCGTGTGTATCGAGCTGANGACCCCAGAGCTCGTCATATGCGGGAAGGTGTCCGGAAACTTTCTGAGGAAATGGGACAACCAAAATGGTATCAAATTCTTCAGGCAGTGGTAGAGGCGATGTCGCCATACTCAAGATTGGGTGTAAACGTTAACGTAGACTTCTACGCTGGAGTTGTATATTACCTCCACGGTATTTCCGAAGATTTTTTTGTGCCAATATTCTCNGTAGGACGGACGCCAGGGTGGTGTGTACAAGTCATCGAACAATTCGAAAATAATATCCTACTGCGTCCTTTGACTCTTTATACGGGTCCAGAACCGAGGGACTATGTCGAACTCTCAGATAGATAATTAAACACTAGCTAAACTCGGCAAGTTTCCGTAACACTTCGGATGTAAACTCCTCAGTGGATGCTGTACCACCTTGATCTCGTGTCAGATGCAATTGCTCTTGATACACGTTTCGAATAGCGGCCCGCAAGTGGTTCGCCTGTTCAGTGAATCTTAGATAGGNCAGCATCATCGCTGCCGACAGCATCGTTGCCGTCGGATTTATCACNCCAAGGCCTTGAATATCNGGTGCNGATCCGTGAATCGGCTCGAAATAGGCNTAATCATCTCCGTAACACCCTGATGGCGGAATACCCAACCCTCCTATCAGTCCAGATGCTTCATCAGATAATATGTCGCCATACATGTTCGGGAGCAACACTACGTCTAACTCCTGCGGCTCCACAACTATCCGTCTAGCAAAATCGTCAATAATAAAGTCCCTATACTCGATGTCCGGATATTCTTTGGCAACAACCTGAACTATCTGCCTGAAAAAGCCATCAGACGTGGGAAGTGTATTGTATTTGCAGGACATCGTGACACGACCAGGGTAGCCATCTTGTTTTCTCTCACGAGCAAAACTAAACGCATAGTGGGCGATNCGGCTAGTGGCCTCCTCCGTTATCACCTTCACTGCGAATTTTCCATCGCCTGATTCGGGTATACCCGATCNTCTGTAGGGTTGCAGTTGCAACGGCCGAATCGTCTCTAAATCTCCTTCGATAGCGACATATAGATCTTCAGTGTTCTCACGNACTATGACAAAATCAATATCGTTAGGGTTCGACAATGGAGACTTCGCACCTGACATATATGTGATCGGCCGAATATTTGCGTAAGTCTTCTTACCCCAGCGTAGATATGCGATAGCACCATTTCGTCTCGAAGTTGCCCCAAACAAGGTCGCGTCTGCTCTATCGATAGTATTCTTGGACTCGTCGCTCAGACTACCNCCGGAACCTTCGTCCACCGGNAGTTCGACAAGGTCGATCTCAGGAGTGAGTTCATTAAGGACANGCACAGCAGCGTTCATAGCTTCTGGAGCAGCATCGTCACCGGGAATAACACATACAACAGCCATAGCCTGAGTATATCTGTCATCGATCGAATATCAATAAGTACGATNGCAAAAAAATTAAAGCTGCGATGCAGCTTTAACAAGATTACGTACGAGGCGAATCGCTTCATCATGGGGTACGCGACCGCAGCCACATGATGTAGACACCAGCAAACGGTCGGCTGGTATNACCTTCAACAGCAAACTGATTTTCTCAGACAAATCTTCGACTGTGGCCGAGGGAGATGTGTTTTTAACATCGGCGATTCCAGCNATCACCTCGATGCTATCTGGGATGTCACCGAGGACNTCACGCTCAGCCCATTGCCCAGCATACGAACATTCAAAATGTACCCTGTCGATTTTGCCTTCTAGGGCCTGCACGAGGGGGATCAGATTTCGTAAATTTTGTTCCTCTGTCGCAGTTTTACGAGAAATATCACCAAGGCAAAAATGAACTGTCTTNATTATTTTACGTCCAACACCTTTCGTATCGATACCAGAAAACGGATCGGNAATCAGAGGAATCAGATCATCAACGGAGCGAGAACCAGAAATCATGGCNACGGCTTCACTCGGTGCATCCAATTGAATTTCTTCAGCACCGGACCGCGACATACTGACGATTTCGTGAGCGANGATTTCACTCATATCGGATATATGATCTATTTCAGAGTCATTCACAAAGCCCCCCGCTATGGTCAANGGCGATGGTATTGCCACTTTACTGAGTCTAGGCTCGATCGCTTTTTCTCGTTGAAANGCTAAAGAATGTCCNGTCCCACGCGGAGCTGACAAATTACCTACCACACGGTATCGGCCAACACCCTCATGTCCTTTGCTGGTATCGCGTCTCTGAAGAGTCTCTAGTCCAGCTAGTCGTGGCGGAGTGTGATGAAAGAAATCAGGCGCGAACGTCTCGCCACCCATAAATTGATCTACTCCACATGCAATTTGCTCGTCCATCGCAATTCTTGCAGCTGCCTGAAGAACCGAATATGCCTCTTGATCTGTGACTAAGTCGGCATAATATTCCTTCAATTTGAGTCTCTGTCCGAACGGGATAGGCCATGATCCCACCATTGTTGTACGAATTGGTGTCATTCTTCTAGCCGTAACCTGGAGCGTTAGCTGAGAGCATTAACAGCTCGAGCTGCTGCCTCATCCATGCTAACGGAACGATCGACATATTCAACTCCATATTTGTCGAGNATCGCGAAACCTTCCTCTTCCCACGAGCCTGGTATTCGGAACAGTGCTATCTTCTCAGATGGGTCGTAACCCGCTTGTATACAGCCCTTCACTACTCCACGGGCAACAATATCTACTCTAGTATTCGAGACTACATTCATCATGACTGCGATCTTCTCAATCCCCGGCTGTTCGCATATCAACTTAGTAAGGGCTGCTGCCTTTGAAACCGATGGATTTCCACCTATCTCGCAGTAGTTCGCTGGGCTGCCACCAGCATCACGCACCGCATCAAACAGGGTGAGTGATCCGCCTCCTGCACCAATTATCAGGCCAAGATTACCTTCAAATTCTGTCAAGTTGCCTGCTACACCNCGAGGATCCGCAGAGTCTACTATTGCCGCTGCCTGCTCAAAATCTGTGGGTGGCCTTGCCTGTCGCTTCTCATCAGGACCTATATTCAGTTTATCCAATATGTCTACGTGACTCCGCGTAGCCTCCTGTTCCAAATCAAGATGGCAATCCAGCGCGATAATCCGGCCATCCGACAGTCGGCCTATCGGGTTGATCTCGGCCAGCGTCATATCCCTTTCCAGTGCGAGTCGACCAAGAGCCGCTACCATTCGGGTTAATCCATTAAGTTCGGCTCCAGCAATTCCGACCCCCGCCACTGCATTCTTCGCTACATAGTCAGGAAACCTTCCCATTGCAGAGAAATGCGTGCGCGACAGGTGCTCAGGATGTTCTTCTGCCACTTGCTCTATGTCTATCCCACCCATATCACTAAAAATGACAAGAGGCTTCTTTGCACGTCCGTCATAGGTCACGGCCGCATAATATTCCTGTTCAACGTCCATCTGCTCTTCGACAAGTATCCCCACTGGTTTATTTCCATTGATGCTTAAGGCAAAAATATCAATTGCCGCCGCTGCTGCTTCGTCAGCTGATTCGGCAAATTTTATGCCACCCGCCTTCATTCTCCCCCCACTCAGAACCTGAGANTTAAGGGCAACTGGTCTGTTGATACCGATCACTGCCGAGCGTACTTCCTCAGCAGTCTGACAAAATTCAGATGCCGGGACTGCAATACCGTATTCACTTAGGATTGCNTTCGATTCGTACTCATAAAACCGCATTGATATCCACCATCCAATCAAACCAAATAAAGTGTAATAACGTCACATCCCATATGACTTGGCCATCTCGACATCATTCTCAGCGATCATTGTCGCCAAGTCAAAGATGACCTTCGCCTGCTTCCATGTTGCGTCATCCTGCATTTTTCCATCGACCATTGCGACTCCTGAACCGTCGGGCATTGCCTCTAATATCCTACGGGCCAACTGTACTTCCTCGGGATCGGGTGAGAAAACGTTTCTTGCGATATCTATCTGGGATGGATGAAGAGACCACGCTCCTACACACCCTAGCAAAAATGCCGACCGGAATTGGTCTTCGCATCCGNTGGGATCACTAATATCGCCAAACGGTCCATAGTATGGATAGATCCCTGCGTTCACACAAGCGTCCACCATACGAGCAATGGAATAGTGCCAAGGGTCCTGTTGAGCAGTCGTACGTTCGGCATCAGGGTCTGTCTCATCAGGATCAGTCCGGACACGATAAAAAGGATGACCTCCACCCACTCTGGTTGTCTTCATTCGACGTGATGCGGCTAAGTCAGCTGGCCCAAACGACATGCCCTGCATCCTGGGAGAAGCCAATGCGATATCGTCAACAGCGACTACTCCACCGCCGGTCTCGAGAATTGCATGAATCAAGATCGGTTCCTGGACCTGATACTTCGCTTCGAGTTGAGCAAGCAGNCGGTCAACATAGTGCACGTCAGCCACACCCAGAACTTTCGGNATCATAACTACGTCCAGTTGGTTACCTATGTTCGATACAAGTTCTATCAAGTCATCTAAAAACCAAGGCGAGTCCAACGCATTAACTCTGGTCCAACAACCCACTCCTGCATCCGCAAAATTNTTTTCTTGTACTACTTCGATGAAACCCTGCCTTGCAGCAATTTTTTCATCGGAAGCGACTGCATCTTCAAGATTTCCTAAAAGAACATCCACTTGATTAAGCATCTGAGGTACCCGNGCCCGCATTTTTTCATTTGCAGCATTCATGAAATGAATCATTCGAGACGGTTTCCAAGGAATACTACGAAGAGGCTCTGGGGCNCCTATNGCCAGTGGCGAAAAAAATTCTCTGGGGTTGTTTGCCATTGAAATTTCCTAACGATATCCATGCATTGTCACTCACACACGCTAACCAACTAACTCTGAATGATCAATTAAACCCAGAACTGACAATTCAAACTATGACCGCATGATTCTTAGCCCGACGCTGTGTCCAGCCGCGCCCATACAAAATCGCTCCGAGAAAAACGGCCACTGCCGCAACAATTAAGGAGTTAATGAGGCCTATTTTGAGGGCCGCAAACACAACCTCTTGTAGGGAGTCTGCAAACGGCGAACCANTGGGACCAAGCTGCCGCCACACAAATGCAAGCAACCCGAAACCAATCAGACTCGGCATAGACGCGATAAAAGCTGCTGCTGCAATTAATTTAAGGCGGAANCCGATACTNGTTGAGGCTAAGCTCAAAGCGAAGGTGACCGCAGCAATAGGTATCACAACGTCATTGACTTTGTTAAGCCAAATGTGAGTTGAATGGCCCCANAGTTTCCATATTCTNAAAAAGTTACCCGAGTCGCTCAGCCAACTTGAACTCACTTTGGATGGGTTGGCTAAAACAGTCTCAGGTCCNTCATAGTAAATTCTTCGCGCGGCCTCTCTTCTCAGTAGTTCAGCCCAATTATTGAAGGAATCATCGCGAACAGTGGTAGCTTGCAGACCGTTAGTGAATGGCCAGCCTGTGGGGACAATATAACTTGCANCATCACTGTTTCCCGCCAATTCCTTGAGTTCTTCCGCTTGCATCTCAAGCATCGAGGTGACACCAACTAGGCTCTCTATCGTATGCTCGATAGCGGTAATTGTTGGACGCTCAGAAGTAATCCTCTCCAGCGTCACGGTGGTAATAGTTATACCAAGTGCGATAGTAAAACATAGAACTGCTATTTTTGATACGTAATCTAACGCCCATTCAAGAGCATTGGCTACTGGTCTTACTCTACTTATACCTGACAAACTTGACCTCATGTCTCCATAATTAGTCCTCGGTTATAGAGGCCTTACGGACGTATCGCATACTGTGATATGCGACCCACCTTTCTCACAGTNGTCCTTAAGTAGATTACCCTAAATGCCCATGATTAGAAGATCTGTTTCCAAGAGAAGTAGCATACTCACAATATGTGTCTTCCTGATTTCATGCGTATCACTAATCGTTCTGCTGCAAGCTAGATATCAAAATAATCGATGGCAATTCGAACGCTTTCAAGCAGTTCAATTAACAAACTCGATTATCAGAGTTATTAAGTACGATGCGATAGCGAGTGAACTTCCCGAGACTGAACTTCAACAATATTTGGCTGAATCTTCCCGATCNAAGAAGAAGATTGAGGCGATGGTAGAAATACAACTGGAACAGCGGATTCAGCAAGCAATCAAAGATTTAAATCTAGGNATTTCCATCCCATTGATCGAGNAACCTTTTCCACCAGTGCTGCTTGAACTTGCTAAACCACCGAAGTACATGGTGTTGTCCCCCCGAGATCGAGTGGAACACACAGGCGGATATCTGCTTAGAGAGGATCTTCAGCCAGATCAGCTTCGACGGGAGGAACAAAAGGCGGAAGAAACAGGAGTAATGTCGGCCTACGGCGCGGGGATTTCTGGGATAGCAACATTNCCGTCTTTAATCTCCGANGGATTACCCTACAGACAGACAATCTTCACCNCGGCACATGAATGGGTTCATCACTACCTCATATTCTTTCCACTTGGACGGACCTATTTTTCGGACGGAAAAGTTCTTAATGAAACGGTCGCTGATCTGGTTGCTCNTGATATCACGGAGTCCGTCTTGGANAAATATCCCGAACTGCAGTCTGCTAATGAAATCGCGCCTCGCAGCAAGCCAGACCCGACTGATCTGAAAAGTCTTCGGGGAGACGTAGATAGACTGCTTGCGGAAGGTAAAGTGCTGGAGGCAGAAAAACTAATGGACAACATACAGGTTCGCTGGTGCAAAGAATATCAGTCCTGTCCCCGTAGGATTAATCAGGCTTATTTGGCTTGGATTGGACAATACGCGTATCGACCTGGATCGACCGATCCCGTGGGAGGCCAGATGCGAGATATCNGGTCCATCACCGGATCCACAGAGAAATTTCTGCGGTTCGTTAGNGACATCACGTCCCGTCAAGAATTATTAGCCCTACATTCCGAGCTAGTGGCAANAGAGTAAGCAAACTCTCACCTGATCTTATTGTTTACAACAAATATCCGACTGCCGTTGGCAACGGGAACATCATCGGAATACANTATTATCTGGAGAGTATAGATTCCGTCTTCAAGGTCTTTACTGTCTAGAGGAATGACTACTCTACCTGACCCAAAATTTTCAACGAAGGTCTGCGAGTACGCTCCGACAGTATCATTACCGGCACCGATCCGAGCCTCCAATTTCAAGGGAATAGCTCCGGATATTAATATCTGGATTTCTTTGAGCCCGGTCACGGTCTGGTAGTCTTCAAGATCTATCCACCGGAAACCTTGATAAGCACCCGAGACCTGATTTTGAAGCCTTATAGGTATTTGATAATAAGATTCGGGCCTGAACTCGTGAGTGTGAAATTCGGTGAAACGTAAAATGTACTCGCCATCAGCGAATAGTTCTGTCTCCCACTCGAATTTATGTTCCTGCGGAGTCGGCTCCCGTAAAGTACTCAGAATACTCCAAGAGTCCTGTCCTACTTTTTGTAATTCAATTACACGTGTCACAACATCTGACCTAGTTTGATCTATCATTATTTGTACCTGACCGGATAATATTTGATGTGGCACGGGATACTTGAGTTCGGTAGGCAGGGCTGCACGCTCGGCACTAGCACTCTGCTCTTTAGAGTCGTTCGGAGCAGTCGAACCACTTGAAACACGAGATTCATATAGCACAGTTGGCTCGCTTACAAAATCTGACCAAGGAATAAAGTCCTGAACACCCTTGGAACTGGCCCATTCCCAAATACTCTCCCACTCAGAAATTTCGTTCCACGGGAAGATCAGCTTTAAGTTCGAGCGCCTAAATTCGTCTGGAGTGCTTTCCATCGCAAGTGAACCATTACGCCAGTCGACAATGACCATCTGCCACCATCCATCAACCGGAGATATATAGTTCTTACCAACTTCCCATCCAGCCACAGCAGGAGATTGCTTTATTTCATCGATGGTTGAATCTTCAAGTGACCCCAGATCATCAGGTGAGGTTAATTTTGGTACCGGAGTGGCAGTTACTATTTTCGGTGGCTGTTCTGAAACCGATATCCTCGATATATTGTTTAAAATTTCCGTCGCGTACAGAGATTTTTCTCTCAAGAAATCGGGACACTCAGGAGTAACTAGGCGACCAGAAGGCCAACACACCTCAACTTCCGATATGCCAGGTGGGCGTATGAATTCATCTGCCTGCAACGAAAATCTTTCGATCGAATTCAGCATCACTTGTTTCCATATTGGGAACGCGACTGTAGTGGAGTAGATATCTTTAATTATCGCGTTGTCAGAATTTCCCGCCCAAACTCCTACAACGATGTTCGGAGAATATCCCATCGTCCACGTTTCTCCAACTAAACGCCCCACTTCCTGACCAGGCATACTTTCTCTAGCGAAGGGCTCACTCGTTCCAGTTTTTGCGGCGGTTGGATATCCTTCCAACACACGTAGCCTATCGCACGTAGCATAAACAAGACATTGATTATCACCATCAGCAAGAATTGAGGTTGTCAGCCAAGCATACCTCGCGTCCACTATTCGTTTTTCCTCAAATTGGTTATTGAGTAAGCGAGTTTCACCACTAAAGTCGGTGACTTTGAGAAGAGAGATTGGTTCTATGTCACGACTACGCTCATCGACAGATGCCTCGTCAAGCACGAACTGACCCCGCATAATTCCATTATTTGCGAGCACGCTATAGCCAATAACATGGTCGAATAAAGTAATGTCACTTCCACCAGTGATCAGAGCCGGACCGTAACCCTGTGGGTTGTCTAGAGTTGTATAACCCATGCCCCTGAGAACTTGCAGGAGATCCGGGACTCCAGCAAACAATGCCATTTTTATCGCACTTACATTGAGTGAATTACCAAGAGACTCGGCTGCAGCCAGTGGGCCTACCCAATAGTCCAGCGGATCAACGGGACGCCACTCAGTTTCCGTCTCCTTATCCATGAGCACAAGGGGCGTATCTAGCACCGCAATCCGTGTACCCCATCCCTTCATAAATGCAGCCATATAACCGAAGGGCTTCAGCGTCGAGCCCGGTGAGTTTAGGGAAATAATATTATCGTTACGTCCCTCAATATCGTCTCGGAAATAATCCCTAGAACCAACATAAGTGAGTATCTGGCCAGTTTTTGGGTCCAACACCATTACCGCACCATTGAATAGTCCGGCTTCTTCACCTTTTTCCCTAATCGTGTTGTCGACAATTCTCTCTGTATTTTTCTGAAGTGATAGATCAAGTGTCGTTGTTACTTCTAATCCATCGTTATATATAGCGAACGTTCCAAAACGAGCAACAAGCTCCTGCGTAACTCTACCCAACACAAAATGAGGAGCTTCAATGTCAAATTCTACGGTCTTGAAAGTCAGTGGTGCTTTCAAGGTGGCATCCGCTTGTGCTTCGGTAATAACTCCTCGTCTGACCATCAGATTCAGGACGGTCCTTTGGCGGAATTTCGCCGGCGAACCCCAGACCAGTTGACCCGTGCTGGGATCAAAATTAATTGGTGAGAAAGGATCATATTTTGCTGGAGATTGTGGGATTCCTGCTAATAGAGATGCCTCAGCAAGAGTTAAGTCATTCGAATGCTTCCCAAAATATGCGATAGCTGCTGCTTCTATTCCAACGTATGGGCCACCATAGGATATTGAGTTCAAGTACCACACTAGTATGTTGTCCTTTTCATACTTTCTAGTCAATTCAAGTGCTACTACCGTCTCCTTCATTTTTCTCAAATAACTACGTTCATATCGCTGCTGTTGAGGGATGTATATATTTTTTGCCAATTGCTGAGTTATCGAAGATCCACCTGAACCCTGAAAAAATTCATCAGTCGGCGAACTGAACCAAGGCAATAAGTTTTCAATTCCAGCACGCAAAAGGCCAGTAGAATTAAGCCCATTATTGGTATAGAAAGTGGGATCTTCGACGGCGATGGTGGCTTCCACCAACCAAGGAGAAATCTCGTCCAACGGAACCGGCTCCCGCAAACCCTCAGCAGGATCGACGAACTGGTAAAGCAGCTCACCATTGCGATCATATATGCGGGCAGAACCTCTGGAGTATTGGTCCAGTAGCCTTCGCGGTTCCACCACCTGATTGGCGACATCGCGGTAGTAGTCAAATATCCATATTCCGCCAAAAACAACAAACATCACCAGTAATAAGACCGGCAATCCCAGGGTAAGTCCAATCAGTTTATGCCTGAAATTAGCTTCACGTGAATCGATCGAAGCCTTTTGATGCACTTGCTGCCTGCGTAACTTACTAATTCTAGAGAGCATCTTTACGATCAATCCTACGCAACACTAACAGGTGAGAAATTCCTAGCCGTTTGAAATAGGTCGCTTCAAGACTGTAACAAAGTTTTCGAAGGAGCCCAGCGATCAGCCTTGAACGTGCAAATATGTTGTCAAACCCGGGGAAAACATAGGTATGCTCCACTATTTCGAACAGCTGCTTGTCGACGATATCCTCAAAACCGTGATAACCGTACACTCGGGCATGCGGAACAAGACGATTCCTTAGCCTAGTAGGAAGCCAATTGACGAATGGGATATTGCCAAAAATATACTTCCCACGCCACCAGATACCA
>PBOW01000008.1 GCA_002725365.1 Chloroflexota bacterium
CAACTGCTTGCTTGATGGCTTGAGCCGCCACAGGAATATATTCCTCAGCCGGCAATTCAACGGGAATAAGTGATTCATCTCGGGTAGTCATAGGATCTTCACCGGCTGCGATTTTTTCAGGATCCAGACCGATCTGGAACTCGTAAATGTCGCCATCATTTCCAAGGATTAAACATCCGTACTGTGAACTTACTGACTCAGGGCACTCTATCTCTATGCCGTACGCAAACATTGCACCGGGGAAAACGGGAAATTCTTCGAATTCCTCCGCTATTTTTCTTAGGATATCGCTCAAATTATCAGCAGTCTTCTGCAAGAGAGCTGTGCTAGTAATTTCGAACATCTCATAACTATCAGTCATATATGATTTCCTTATCTACACACAAATATACCCAACGGTGTATAACGCTCAATAGTTATTCAGAATATATTAGAGGTAAGACGACCGGCTGGGGAGAAACGGGCATAATCATTTGACGCTTTGGCTCAGGCAATTTCCGGTCCCTGCTAATAGAATCGAAAGAGATAGCTCACTTGTCATGAGGAGCCTTGATACTGAGGTCCCCACATCACTGATCGTGCTCGTTGAACCACTGACCGAAAACGCAGTCGAACATGTCAATGAAATAGCTCAAACATTGTTCAATGACCTGCAGTCCGCCTTGATAGAAGGTGCGCGAACCAAAACATTTAGTATCGAGCTCGCCATTCAGAACGCCAGTCGTCGGTTGAACACACATGCAGCAAATCAAGAATTTGAAAATAGGCAGATTGTCTCTATAGCGTGCGTAGAAATTCAAGAGGATCAAGCAATAATCGGCTTATCAGGGCCCACACACTGTTTTTTACGCGATCAAGCTGGTCTGTTTTCACTGACAACTGAAGATCATGAATCAGCTGCTCCAGTCGGTGTGAGCGGACGATTACCAAAGGTGCGATTTTTCAATACCAATCTCCAACATCAAGAATTACTCTTAACAACTTCCGCCACTCGATCAGACCAAATCCTCAGCAATATTATGTCTTCAGATCTGGTTCGAACAGAGCTATGGAACAAAGTGATCGAACATCTCCGTGACACTCCTTCTGCCTCCGCAGTATTGATCGCTTGGGAAGAAGATCTCGGCGACGAAGCTAGGGGCAAAGACGATATACATACACAAAACTCTCCAAGTACTTACTCTCAATCGCCTCCGGCTGTTTTCAAGTCGGCACCGATGAAAATTAAACACTTAGTCAGTAAACATTTGTGGCGGGTTTTAAGTGTCCTGTTGGTGCTATCGATTTCCGTAACAATAGGATTACAAATGTACGAGGCTAACCAATTCGACTTTTGGAATAAACATGAGCACATAATCCTTGAAGCAAAGTTGCAGGCATCACAAAGTCTACTGGTGGCCCAAGGCAACTCCCCAAGTGCAGAGTCGCGGGCCACCTTGCACAGCGCACAACAGATGCTCACCGACACCCTGAATATAACTGGCACTAATACTGAACTGGAAGCACTCCAAAATGAAATACTACTCCGTATCACCACTCTTGATAAGACAACATTACTCACAGACCTCAAACTCGTACTAGCACCAAGTCCACTGGATACTAATGTTCATTATGGTTCGTTCCTGCTTGCGAACAACCACCTATGGATCCTTGAATCAAACTCTGGGGAAGTGCTAAAAATTGATGATGCAAGCTCGTCGCAGTATGTACCCGAAGTCATTTTTGTTCGCGGGGTCACATACCAGGGTGTTCCGAGTAACACACCAGTCGATATAGCCTGGGATGAGCCTCGAAACCGTCTCCTTATCCTGGACATAAATGGCAAACTGTTCGCTAGCGATCCAACTTCCAAATATCAGCCTAAACCAATAGCCGGTTCTCTATCCTTATCGGAAGATACCAAAAGACAGTTCGTCACCACGGGCGACACCACCTACATGCTCAGTTCTGACGGTGTGGTCACTACTTACGTAATCAGTCGCAGCGCGATTAGAAAGATAAAAACCTCTCAAATAGCTCGAGTGTCTGAATCCAATCTTTTCAAGCTAGATGCGCATAAAGATGGCATGATCGTGTTGGGAGATAAAGGTCTTTACGTAATCCGCCAAGGTACTCCAACATCGCTCGTTCCAAACGTGTCACCTTCTCCAGAAAAAGCAACGTCGATTTTATCCACTGACGGTGGTTCGAGTTTGTTGATTGGCGATCCAGTAAATCAAAGGATTATTCACATTTCGGATAGTGGTGGACTGATCAGGCAATATGTTCATCCGCTGCTTGCAGATATTGTGAACATTGTGGCTACTGAGAATCGCATATATGTCCTCAGTAAAGATTCAATACGATCGTTCGAATATTGGAAGTAATCCGGACTCAGATACGACGCCAAATCACATTTTCACTGGCATCAGTGGACGACGAAACTTTGCCAATATCTGAAAGATATTTAAGGTGTGCAATCGTTTCTCCAAGGGCCATTCGTTTTTTAAAAATCGAGAACCCTTCAAATGGCTTGTTCCAAGTCACTCTGGAAGAGATCATGGCAGCCGTAGCTGAATTAGATTCGCCAATTCCTGCCATCACCTCCTCGCATCGCTTTTCATGGTGGTCAAGCAGTTCGTCACAACGCTCACTCAAGTCATCTATAAGGTTTTCGTGTGCCGGTAAGCCTCGGTTGCGGCCGAGATCTCGAATCTTTATCAGAGAGTCTAAAAACTCCCCTAATGGATTCCGATCGGCCTCCTCATCTTCAGGCGACAAGGATACATTGGGTGTAATTCGCCCTAGTATGTGATCGCCGGTCAGGACCATACTCTTATCGAGGATCTCCACACAAAGGTGTCCCGGGGTATGACCTGGAGTCCAATGGGCTCGCAATTCCCACCCGTTGACGTCAATCTTCTGCCCATCAGTTAGAAGAATATCCGCGTTGATTCGTTTAGAAAACCAAGAGTTATCACGGCCATCCGCACTACCTCTATCACTATTTGTACCTGTACTAAAACCCTCTGCAATTTCCGATTTCGAGATACCGTGTCTAATCATCCAGTGGTTATTTTGTTGAACCCAGTCTGCACTCCCTCTTGAGCTATCCGAATACCACTTCGCCTCTCTGGCCATCATGGCAATATCACATTTAGGTGATTGCTGTTTAATCCAAGAAGCCATCCCAAGATGGTCTGGATGCGCATGGGAGATCATTAGTGTATGAACATCAGATACGTTAAAACCTAATTTCGACAGCTGTGACTCTAAGGCGCTTTGTGCTCGCTCAGTACCGTGACCGCTGTCATATAGTGCAACGCCGTCCCCTGTAACAAACGCATATGCATACACCCACGGGAGGGCCTCTGAGGTCATCGGAGTCCTGAGTCGCCATAACCCGTCAACAATTATCTCAGGTTCCCAAGGAGCATCAGGCCAATCAGTGTCACCCACAGACGCCTCCAAAATCTGCATCAAAAGCCATTATTATTTTCTGGCTCCTCTGATAGAACTAAAAAAGAGATGTAGCTGCTGTATCTGCCACCGCATATAGTGGCGCACCCCATAAACCAAGGACCACCATAGCAATAAACAATACGAGGGTCGTCAGATATCCTGACGTCGTCACGCTCAACTTCTTAGAGCTATCCTCAGGCTCGTAAAGGTACATTTGCCGGATGACCATCAGGTAGTAATAGAGCGACACAGTAGACGCGACCACCGCGACCACAACTAGTCCCAAATGACCCGCCGATACAATCGCCTGAAAGAGTATAAATTTTGTGAAGAAACCAACCAGAAGAGGCATACCAGCCAATGAGAAAAGTCCCGCGGTAATCAGTAAAGCAAGATATGGACTGGTTTGCGCCAATCCTTTAAAGGCTGATATTTCCTCTGACTCTTCATTATTAAAGAAGTGAGTAACTCCAACGAATACTAATATATTGGTGATGATGTAGCCCGCAAGGTGCACCAAAACACCTGACGTTGCAATATCAACGTACCCACTCCCAACTGCAACTACGGCCATCAGCATATAGCCCATTTGACCAATCGAGGAATATGCTAAAAGTCGCTTGATATTAGTCTGCTGCAGCGCGACCAAGTTGCCAACGACCATCGTGGCAACGGCAAGGGCCGAGAAAATCATCTGCCAATCCCCCGCGATCGGAAGTAACGGACCACCAAACCAACGAAGTAGTATTGCAACGGTCGCCGCTTTAGATGTCGCCGACAGATAGGCTGTCACTGGAATAGGGGCACCTTCGTAGGCGTCTGGTGTCCACATGTGGAAGGGCACGGCAGAAGCTTTGAATCCAAGACCAACAATGATCATCACTAGTCCTAGAAGAAGAGTCGGCTCAAGATCAGAAACTGATCCTGATAACGCTGCCGCAATCTCTGAATAATCTGTAGAACCAGAAACGCCGTATAACAAGCTAAGCCCGTATAAAAGCGACGCCGAGGCCACTCCTCCAAGCAATACATATTTCAGTGATGCTTCGTTAGATCTGAGATCACCTTTTGTAAGAGATACCGCAATATAAAGAGAAAATGAGAGCAACTCTATACCCAAGTAAGCGGTCAATAATTCTCCTGCCGACGCCATAAGGACGGCACCTAATGTGGCAAGAATTAAAAGTCCATAAAATTCTCCAATGTGAGACACATACTTAGAAATATATTCATGTGAGCCCAAAACGATGGTCAGAGTTACGCCGTAGAACAACACTCGGAAGAAAGTCGTGAATGAATCGAGAATTATGAGTCCAGCAAAGTTTCCGTCGTGATTCAATCCGATAGTTAAACTGGAGACCAGAGCACAAACAATTCCAACAATTGTTAGCGCTAAAGCAATCTGTGATGGAAGTTTTAGTTGAACCTTGAAGGCATCAGCACCCACCACAATCATTGCGAATAAAACCGCAATTATTTCAGGTAGCACAAGAGAGTAATCGAAATCGAGAAGCTGGCCTGATAGGTCTGTCACACTAGTCCTCCAACTCTACAACGTAAGCCCAGGTATCTGACTTAACGAACCGGCAATACGGTCAATCCAAGGTGATGGCCACAGGCCAAGTAACAATATTGATGCTGCAAGTACTGCCGCACCCGAACGCTCGATCCATGTCATTTCTTTCAGAGAATTCCACTTGGGATTGGCCTCGCCAAAAAATGATTGAGCAAGGGCGCGCATCAAATATGTAGTCGTTATTGCTGCTGTTAGTACTGCAAGCCCACCCACGATCGGGTATGACCGGAAGGCGCCTATGAAAATATGAACTTCTGCAATGAATCCTGATAGACCAGGCAAGCCTAGCGAAGCCAGAGCCGCGAACACAAAGAATACAGACCAAATTGGCATTTGCTTAGCAAGTCCACTGAAGTTAGGAAGATCTCGGTTATGTGACTGGTCGTACATTGCCCCTATCAGCAAGAAGAACAATGCTGTCATAAGTCCATGTGCGGTCATCTGCAGCACAGCTCCCGTCATACCAATAACGTTCATAGTTCCTAAGCCAACGAAGACATAACCCATATGGGAAACTGATGAGAATCCCATAAGTAGTTTCATGTCCGTTTGACGAAGGGCCGAGATAGCTCCATAGAGAGCTGCAGTAATACCTAATGCCACCAATGCTGGTCCCCAATAGATCGCCCCTTCTGGCATCATTTGTGCGCCAATCCGGACAATCCCAAATGCACCAACTTTCATTAAAACCCCGGCATGGACCATGGACACCGCTGTAGGTGCCGCAGCGTGACCATCGGGTGACCAAGAATGGAACGGGAACATGGCACCTAGAGTTCCACAACCTATCACCACTAATGGGAAAAATATTTTCTGGAAATCTTCATCTTTGGAGGCACTCAGAAGTATCTCCATATCGAATGTTCCAAGACCAACTTCCGCAAACACAGCAAAGATAGCAGCGAAGATGGGAATTGATCCTGCCATAAGCATCATCATTAGTTTCATCGCACCGTATTCTTTGCGGGTAGAGCCCCACACAGCGATAAGGAGGTACATCGGCAATAAAGCGGTCTCATAAGCTAGGAACCAGAAGAAAAGGTCCATTAACACAAACACACCGAACACCCCGGCTGTAAGTATGTAAAACAACACAAAGAAGTCCTTAAGCCTATGCTGTATTTTCCAGGAAACCCAAGTGCCGGGCATCACGACTATCCCAGTAAGCAAGACTAGTGACGCGGTAACTCCATCAATACCGACCTTGAGCGATATACCAGCATCACCAAGCAGACCAACATTTTCAATCCATGGATAACTTAGTACCCCTTGATACGTGTCACCCTCGAACGAGTACGCAGCGAACACATACACTGACATGATGAATAATGCCAGGGAAGATATGGCTGTGATCCCAACGATTGCTGAACGTTCCTTCGAAGGAACCAGCATCAGACCGACCGCTGTTATAAGCGGCAAGACCATCAAGGCGATCAGAATATATCCATCAGATTCGGTCATTACTCACCCATGCTCCATCCATATTCTTAATTCCTACGCTCTGGCCAACACCATCACACCAAGCACCAAAATCCCAGCTGCAATCGCCAACGCATAGTTTGGAATGCGACCAGTTTGCAAAAATTTCAACCTATATCCGAAATATCCAATGAATTGAGCACCACCATCAACGCCGGCTTCATTCACAATTTTCTTGTCGAACCAGGCAACGATTCCAGCTAAACCTAGTACCACGCGATTAATAATTCCCTGATATAGGTCGTCAAGATAATATCGGTTCACTAACAGTGCGTGAAGATCCGGAGACCAATTCCGAGCTCTTACAGCTCTTTCTGCCGACCCATGCCAATAAACCCAGCCAATCACAATTCCTGACACAGAAGAAACAGTCGCGACGGACGCGAAAGCCCAATCGATTTCAAAATGATGAGGATGATGGAGGTACACTAACGCACCGATCCCACCTGAGAAACCAAGCACTTCACCTATTCCGTCAAACACGAAGAACCCAGCTAACGTCGCGAAAACAGCAAGTATCAGAAGTGGCCCTGTCATAGAGCCCGGACTCTCGTGAGCGTGCTCATGAGCGGCACGATCTCGTGGGTCACCAAAGAATGTGAGGAGAACCAATCGGGTCGTATAGATAGCTGTTAGCAGTGCAGTACCCGCCAGCACCACATAGACAATCGGGCTTGAATAACTTGATACCGCATGCAGAATCTCATCTTTTGACCAAAATCCTGCAAAGATAGGAATACCGGCTAGTGCCAGTGAGCCAATGACAAAAGTAAGTGCCGTTATGGGTTGCTTACGTCGGAGCCCACCTAAATATTCGACTTCTTGTCGATCGGTTGCATGAATCACTGATCCAGAACCCATAAATAACAGTGCTTTGAAAAAAGCATGGGTCAGAACATGGAACATAGCAGCCCCAACAGCACCAACACCTAGCGCCACAAACATAAATCCTAATTGAGAGACCGTCGAAAATGCCAAAACACGCTTGATGTCAGACGCGACGAGTCCCATCGTTGCCGCTAGAAATGCAGTCAAAAGACCGGTATACAAAACAACGTCGCGAGCCACGGTGACTACTTCGAATACTGGCGAAAACCTTGCGACCAAATAAACTCCAGCTACAACCATCGTCGCTGCGTGAATCAAAGCTGAAGCAGGAGTAGGTCCCTCCATTGCATCCGGAAGCCAAACGTGCAACGGGAACTGTGCACTTTTGCCTACAGCACCCCCAAACAACGCTATCATCGCCACTGTCAAATATGTTTCACCAATTTGACCAGAGGTTGCAGCCGCAATAATCGTCTGTATATCAAAGCTACCTGTTGCTTTCCATAGAAGAATGATCCCAATTAGCAGCCCCACGTCACCAATGCGAGTTGTAATGAAAGCTTTCTTCGCTGCCTCAGCAGCTGACTGTCTTTCCCAATAAAAACCTATTAACAGATACGACGCTAAGCCGACACCTTCCCAGGCAAGATACATCCACACCAGAGATCCTGAAGTCACAAGAAGCAGCATCGCTGCAACGAACAAACTCAATACGGCAAAGTACCAGCCATAACGAGTCTCGCCATGCATGTAGCCGATCGAATATACCGCAACCATCAAACCAACAATTGAGATTGCGATAAGCATAACTACTGTGATGGCGTCAACAAATGTTGAGAATTCAATTAAAAAGAGAAAATCACCTGACTCTATTCTCACCCAGTCGAACGCAAATATATTCGCTCCGTCAGGATGGAACTCGTTCGAGTGAAATTGTCCCTGGAAATCACCAATTATAAAAAGCGTCACCAATAGGATGCCAAGCATCCCTAACACGGAAATGAAATCACCTTGGCGAGGCAAGATTTTACCGACCGCGCTGATCAGGAGGAACGATACCACCGGTATCGCCGGCAGCAACCAAGCCTGCTCCATTCCGGGCATTTCCACTCTCCTAATCTACAACACTTCAACGTCCAAATTTATGGACGCTCTACCAACGCATCAAACTTGCTTCATCAACGTTGGCAGTCCTTCGTTCCTTAAATAGCCTCAATACAATCCCAAGCGCCAATCCCACTTCGGCTGCCGCAACGGTGATCACAAATAGTGCGAAAATTAATCCAGTGAAAGCATCTGAATCCAAATATGATGCAAATGCAATGAAATTAATCGATACCGCGGCAAGCATGAGTTCGACAGACATTAGTATCAGGATCGCACTCCGACGCGATAGTACGCCAATGAGACCAATCCCGAACAAAATCGCCGACAAAACGAGGAAGTATTCTATTGGTATCATTCCAATACCTCCTCAGGTGGACTCTCTTCTTGCGCCTGAACGTTAATCAGGGCCCCAGTTATCGCCACATCGAGCAACACAGCTACAACGATAATCGGAACGGTAAACTCCCGAAATAACCTCTCACCAAACACATCGAAAGGTACAATTTGTGCTACTGGGTCTCCCCACTGGGCAGAAATCAAAAGCGCGATGAAGGTACCTATAAGCAAAGACCCTAAAAGCAGTGCTATCGGCTTCTGTGATCCGTCTGTAACTATAGGGTCCTCATGAGCATTGGTCATCATAAGACCAAACAACAGCAGCAATACAACTCCACCACCATATACAAGAACCTGCACTAAAGCTAAAAATTCACTTAGCAAAAGCAAATACACAGCAGCAACACCAATGAGGGTCGCAGTAAGCGATAAAGCTGCATGCACAATATTCGGGAGTAACACACACCCCACCGCGCCGAGCAAAATCACCAGTGCAGCAACGAAAAAGACCATCTCAGGAGCAGTGATTATTCCGAGCACCACCAGGGTGACCATCGCAATTCCGAACGGCACACCAATTAGCCCTACTACAATTCCACCCGTAATGATTACGCGGTCAAATTGTGACGGAAGTGGGAGACGATCAAACATTATGCAATCTATCCCTCTGAACTTTTCGGTTCGTCTGTTGCGGCGGGTTCCGCATTAACTTCTTCATTAGTTTGCCCTAAGACTGGAACCCACTCGTTGATATTGCCATCTCTACTTTGAGACAATAGTTGCTGTAGATCCATTACTAAATCTTTACGATCGTAAACAGAGGTCTCATGACCCTCCCACGTATTATTCATCGCAATCGCATCAAAGTTACAAACTTCGACACAGATGTTACATCGCATACAGCGCGCATAGTCAATCCAGAATTTATCTATGATTTTTCGCCTGGAAGATGTTCCATCGAGACTCTTATGGTTCGGATTATCTTTCATCAAGACAGTCATACACTCAACTGGGCATGCTCTCTCGCAAGCGTGGCATCCAGTGCAGAATGGCTCGTCTATCTCCGTATCCCAAAGTAGCAGTGGAAATGCACGATCAGTCTCGGGAATAGGCTTGTGGTAGTCAGGGTAGTTCCGAGTCACTGGTCTGCGTAGAAACACCTGAAAGGTTCTCGCCATACTCTTAGCTATACCTATCATCAGTTATCACCCTTCGCTTTCTTGCACTGCAAGCACTCGCGCTAGCTTCCGACGCGGTTGTAAAGGTCTTCGGGCTATGCCATCAGTAACCCAGAACAATGCGCCTAGGAGCGCAACCCCGGTAACAAGCAATATTACATGCGGCAGGTCATAAACCAGAACTAGACCATTAATCATAATTTGGAGAAAACTGAAAGGCAGGAGTACTTTCCAGGAGTAACCCATAAGTTGGTCTATACGAAGCCTCGGTACCGAAGCTCGCACCCAGAATATGAGGAAAATAAACAACCCACCTTTAGCCGCCGAAATCAATATCTGAAATGGCAGTCCTAACTCCTCACCAAAAGGCCACGCATAGCCTCCTAAAAACACCGAAGATCCGACAAATGCCATGATTAACATTCCTGCGTATTCAGCAAGGAAAAACATGGACCATCGAATTCCTGAATATTCAACAAACGGGCCACCGACTATTTCGCTTTCGCCTACTGGTATATCAAAAGGCGTTCTATTGAGTTCTGCCAGGGCAGCAACGAAAAATATAAAAAATCCTAGTGGTTGCCAGACCAAGATAGGCACTGTGTCCTGAAATTCAACGATACGATCAAGCTGGAATGAGCCCGCTATCATTGCTGCTGATAACAATGCTAGTACGAGAGGAAGTTCATACGAAATTCCTTGCGCCGCCGCTCGAAGAGCACCAATTATCGCGTATCGATTATCAGAACCCCAGCCGGCCATAAGCCAGCCAACGATGCTTATGGAGGAAATCGCTACAAAATACAAAATTCCGAGTTCGAGTATCCTCACGTTCCATCCCTGTACCCAAGGCACTATTACAAAACCTAAGAAAATGGGAATGAACACGAAATATGGTGCAAGCTCAAAAGTCCAAGGATCAGCGGCCGCTGGTCGCAAATCTTCCTTCCCAACCAACTTCACGGCGTCGGCTACCGACTGCAAAGTACCCTTAGGTCCAGTCCTTTGCGGTCCTATTCGTTGGTGGAATCGAGCGAGTACTTTACGTTCAGCATAAATGAGACCCATGACTACGACGGTCATAAAACCGACTATGATCTGCAGCCTAATGGCTGCATCTGCCCACGGATTCAAAGATAGTCCGAATAATTCAACGCTCATTAGCGGTCCACCTCGCTCAACACAATATCGATTGAACCCAGAATGATAATCGCGTCAGCCACATATTGACCGACCGTAAGCTCTGTCAATGCCTGTAGGTTAGAAAGACAGGAAGATCTCACCTTGAGTCGATGAGGTCTGTTTCCACCACGACTGACCATGTAAACCCCATATTCGCCTCGAGGTGCCTCTGTTCTAACGTAAACCTCTCCTGGAGGTGTTCGGAGCATACGCGGCATTTTTTCGGGAAGTATCGGTCCAGCCTTCAAGTGGTCGAGACACTGTCGGATGATTTTTACTGACTCGCGCATTTCCAAAAGTCTGCAATAGTAACGATCGAATACATCACCATATTCCCCGGTAATAACATCCCAATCCAGTTGATCATATTTCAGGTACGGCTGGTCTCTACGAATATCCATATCAACACCGGATGCCCGCAAGCTCGGACCACTCATACCTAATGCAATTGCTCTTTCGGCACTTATCGCCCCCACTCCGTGGGTCCTCGCGACAAATATTTCGTTTTCAGTAAGTAAGCTATCAAAATCAGAAATTCCTTGCTCGGCTGACTGCAAAACGTCATTCACCCGTTCAACAAAATTAACGGGCACATCCCACGCGACACCACCAGGTCTGAAATATGCATACATCATCCGGTCACCAGAGATTTCTTCGAAAAGATCTATGAGTGTCTCGCGTTCACGCCACGCATAAATAAACGGAGTACCAAATACTCCTGTATCAACTCCAAAAGCCCCCATAAACATAAAATGGCTCGATAATCGGTTGAGCTCAATCAGGATCATTCTGATCCACTGAGCTCGCTCAGGCACTTCAAGATCTGCCAGTGCNTCTACGGCCATCACATACGAGAGTTCNGCGTTAAACGCAGCTAGATATTCAGTCCGGTCCATGAACCCAATACCTTGCCGNAAATCCATAGTTTCGCAGAGCTTTTCAGCTCCTCGATGCAGGTANCCGATGTATGGTATGACATCCTTAACGAGTTCCCCATCAACAGTCATAACCATACGAAATACCCCATGAGTTGAAGGGTGCTGTGGTCCAACATTGAGCAAAAGGTCTTGTGTCTCAAAGTCACCAGCCGAAACATTGGATTGGGTCATTATTTCAACCATTTAAGCATCCTCCCCCGAATATCCCATTCCTTCACCTTGAAGAACTTCGATCTCAGCAAGTGGATGATCCTTGCGGAGAGGGAACGAATCCGTGATCTCTTCAGGCATGAGAAGGTTACGAGGGTCAGGATGCCCGAGGAACTTTATTCCAAACATTTCAGCTGTTTCCCGTTCAAGCCAGTTAGCAGCCGGCCATACCTCTGTTACCGAAGGTACTTCCAGAGAGTCGTTATTGAGGAATACCTTGAGAGTAAGGTCATGCTTTTTGTGAGTTGAATACAAATGGTACACAACCTCCATACCTTCATCCATATTATCCACAGCAGTTATAGATCGCAGATAGTCAAACATCGACTCTTCATCGTCCCTGAGCGCAACACATGCCGCGGCAACTTCTGCGGCTTCTACGCTTACGATTACGTCCATGTAACCCACTTCACGAGTAACACCTATACCCAGCAAGGCGTTATCGATTATTGACCATATCTGGTCATGGTCGCCCACTTGAGCGTTAAATTGTTCCTCTTCGCTTTCGCTGGTCATCTACCTTGGACCCCTCGTTCTTCCATGATGAGCTCCTGCAAAGCAATGAACGAATCGAGAAGGGCCTCCGGTCGTGGCGGGCATCCAGGAACATACACATCCACAGGAATGACTTTATCAACCCCTTGGAGCACACGATCGTATCTCGTATATGGACCGCCATTAGTTGCGCAGGCCCCCATCGAAATCACCCACTTTGGCCCAGGCATCTGTTCGTATAAAAGCTTCACCGCTGGGGCCATTTTCTTGGTTACAGTCCCAGCCACAATCATTACGTCAGATTGCCGCGGGGATGGCCAAGGGACGATACCGAATCGATCGAGATCGTAGTGAGCCATATATGTTGCAATCATCTCGATTGCGCAACAAGCTAAACCAAACGTCATCGGCCACAAAGATGATTTCCGGGAGGCTCCCAAGAGCAGGTCGAGTGGAGCCTGAATAACACCAGGCAACACCTGTTTATACAAGGCTTTACCTGGGACAAGCTGAGAAGGAGTCAGTAACGGTGCCTCGAACGGATGTTCCGATGGTATGACTGGTATGTCCGGGACGAGGTCCGGCGTAGTTATCGGCGCCTCTGCTGGGACAGCTGCAGGATCGGCTGGTGTTATCGCCACTGGAGGGCTCCTTTCTTCCAGGCATACCCGAGAGATAATGCCAATATCGTGATGAACAGAACCATCGTCCAATAAGCGAAAGCACCAATACCCAAAAAGGACATCGCCCACGGGAAGATAAAGACAGCTTCCACGTCAAAAACAATAAAGAGAATCACATAAAGATAAAAGCGCATTCCTATGTTGGTAGATGCACGCCGTATCGGCAGCATCCCGCACTCATAGGTGGTCAATTTCTGTCGCTCTTTGGAAAACGGTGCAAGGAGTCTAGATCCAATTAAGGCCGTGAATATAAGAATGAAACCTACTACCCCACCAAGCAAAACTGGCAGGTAATTCACATAAAGTGCAGTTTCAGAATCCATCAGAACCAAAACCTCTTTCCTTATCTTGGCTCCCGAAAATTAACATCGCCCGAACCGTATGGTCAATTTGTGCGGCAGACCTGTGAATTCTATCAAAAATTGTCGTCAGAAGACATAGTCAAACCTTTATGAACTTTCGATTCCGACCGCATGTAACAAAACACGTGAATGTTTTTTCAATCCCATGAGTTATGGGCCGGCTGTCACCCACTAGCTAAATCTTTTCGTATCGACTCTATAGCGGCCTCAATGTGGTTATCTTCTATGAAAGCCGCCCCTTCCTGCTCGCGCAAACTAGACGCGCGCTGCAATATCAATGCACGAGGCAAGTCTGTTGGTGGTTCAATACCCCAAGCTGTCAAGGTAATCAGCACCCCGTTAGGATCCTCTAGAAACACCAATCGTTCAAAGCCTCGGCTAATCTGCTCAGAGCCCTGAATTCCTGACCTTGACATTTCGTCCCACATATTGTCCATCTGATCGAGCGATATATTGAATGATAAATACTGCATCGAACCTACACCGGGCGCAGCCTCTGAAATATTCACCGAACCAGGAGACCTGGGACCTACTAGCTGAATAAAACTGTCACCGCCTCCGGTGTACAGAACTGCGACAATAGATTCCGGGTCATCGCGATTCGGCTCAACATACAGAGGTTTCAGACCGAGTCTCTCGTAAAATTTGAGCGACTCCTCCATATCCTTAACAATTATTGCCGGATAATTTATTCCTAAAGTTTGCACCATTTGAAATTCCTTCCGGCTTGATTCATACTCGAACGAAGCTTATCGAGTCACTAGCAACGTTAGCATTGATATTAAGTTTCTTGCGTCTTGCGTCCTAGGCTTGACGGTGGGTGCTGCTAACAAGAGACTAATAAAGCGCATAAAGCCGCAATATATTCAAGACGGACCCTGATACATTTCAAAACAGAACATGAGCAAAATATCCACTTTCTTTTCAGACGAATCACAGATGTCCACTGCCTATGACGCGGCTTCGGTCGAGGGGAGAATATATAGCTGGTGGGAAAATAACGGTTTGTTCGCGCCACAGAACAAAGGGAATGACCCATTCACGATAATCATGCCGCCGCCTAATCTAACCGGAGAACTTCATACCGGTCATGCGTTAACAGCGACTATTGAAGACTCCCTCACACGGTGGCATCGCATGCTTCAGCATGACACGCTGTGGTTGCCAGGTGTAGATCATGCGGCTATCGCCGTGAATGCAATTATCGAGAGGCAACTCAGAGCTGAGGGTTTATCCCGTCACGATATTGGAAGANAAGTGTTCTTGGAGCGAACCTGGGAGTTCGTCAATGAAAGTAGAAGCAAAATCAGTAGTCAACATAAACGACTCGGGGCTTCCGCTGACTGGGAGCGTGAAGCCTTCACGATGGACGCCAACCGTGAATTATCTGTACGCACCACATTCAAGAATCTATACGAAGATGGACTTATCTTTCGGGCTGAACGTCTCATAAATTGGTGCGTCGGTTGCCATTCAGCTATCTCTGACATCGAAGTCGAGTATGAGGACGAAGATACGTCCTTCTGGCACATTAGGTATGAAATAGTAGACACGAGTGATGCGATCATCATCGCAACCACGCGACCCGAAACTATCCCGGCTGACATCGCAGTAGCAGTCAATCCGAAAGATGAGAGGTACTCACACCTGATTGGGAAACTCTGTCGGGTACCTACTACGGACAGATTAGTTCCGATAATTGCCGATGATGCTGTATCTATTGAATCCGGGTCCGGGGCTTTAAAGGTCACACCTGCTCATGATCAAGTGGATTTTGAAATCGGAGAACGGCACGGATTAGAAATCATAAATATCCTAGAAAAAGATGGGACCTTAAATCAGCGTGCCGGTGCATACAACGGGCTGAGTCTTTTGGAAGCACGTTCCCAAATCGTACAAGATATGGCGAANTTGGGATTAGTAGAACGCATAGATCCATACAACCACTCTGTGGGCCATTGCCAGCGATGCGCCACCGTAATCGAACCACTANTGTCAGAGCAGTGGTGGGTTGATGCTAAAACTCTGTCAGGACCGGCCATAGATGCCGTCAAAGAAAAGAAGATTAATTTTGTTCCTCCAAGATTTGAACGAACCTACCTTCATTGGATGGAAAACATCAGGGATTGGTGTATTTCTCGACAGATATGGTGGGGCCATCGAATTCCAGTTTGGTATTGTGATGAGTGCGATTATNTGACGGTGGCAATCACAGATCCTGANGAATGTGATTCCTGTGGTTGCAAAGATATTCGACAAGATGAAGACACATTGGACACTTGGTTTTCATCCGGTCTCTGGCCCCATTCCACGCTCGGCTGGCCGAATGAAACTAACGGTGAGTGGGGAGCGGATCTCGACCGATTCTATCCAACTCAGGTCATGGAAACCGGATACGACATTATTTTCTTCTGGGTTGCNAGGATGATTATGCTGTCGCTATATAACATGGACGGCAGAGTTCCTTTCGACACAGTCTATTTACATGGCCTTGTAAGAGCAGCTGACGGCCGCAAAATGTCAAAGTCATTGGGTAATAGCGTAGACCCTCTCGAAACAATTGATCAGTATGGGTGCGACGGCCTTCGATATGCTTTGCTTTCGGGCACAAGCCCAGGAAACGATCAACGTCTCACGGAAGATCGGCTCGAATCAGGCCGAAATTTTTCAAACAAGCTCTGGAATGCCGGGCGGTTCGTTATTTCACTACGGGAGGAATATGCGGATCAAGTGCCAGGTGNAATAGTAGAACATTCGCTAGNGGATCGATGGATTCAATCGAGGCTCACACACCTAGTGCAAGAAGTTCAGCGTCTCATGGATTCATACGAACTCTCTGAGGCAATCCGACAGATAAGAGACTTCTTCTGGGATGATTTCGCGGATTGGTATTTAGAGTTAGCTAAGATACAGATACGGTCAGGCAACTACTCCCCAATAACTATCCTTACTGAGGTACTCGATACAGTTCTTCGACTGTTACACCCATTCATGCCATTCATCACTGAAGAAATATGGCAAAGGCTTGAAAAGTCCAAACACGAAAGCACTCAACAAAGAGCACTCATCGTAGAGCACTATCCCTCAAGTAAGGATAGTGACGGCCAGCGAGATTTGACGGCCGAAGAGANGTTCACGAATATCCAAGATTTCATCCGCACCATTAGGAATATAAGGGCTGAAAAAAAGGTTGATGCCGCCAGAGATATTGAGGGTTATATCGCGAGTGAATCCACATTCGATGATTTGGTGGGACTGAGTTCAGCAATAACAGCTCTCGCAAAAGTTAACCCTCTACATATCGTGCACTCCGCATCCGANGCACCAGTTGAACAAGTTGCTTCTGGAATAACAGGAGCAGGGACAGTGATTCTCCCTCTTGGGGGCNTATTCGACCTAGCCGAAGAACGCTCGAGACTCGAAAAAGAAAAGGCCTCTTTAGAAGAAGAAATTGCGCGGCAAAACCTTAAACTCCAAAACCCTCAATTCGTATCCAAGGCTCCCGCCGAAATTGTGGAGAAGGAGCACAATAAGCTTGAATCTGCTAAGTCCCAAATTGAAGCAGTCGACCAACGTTTATCTGAACTTTAGCGAACATCGAATAGNAATGAGAATGCAAGCAAAAAGTATCCTATTAATCGGAATTACTGATCCAAGCCACATCACCCTTTAACGTTGAGTCCCACGGCTGAGCCGCAAAAATATTGTATTCCCACTTAGACTCAAAAATTGTCGTGGAAGCACCGTGGCCGGGCAGCACGACCGTCTGAGGCGATAGAGGATAGAGTCGAGAGGTNATACTCNTCACNCTTGTCTTTAGGTCTTCGTTAGATTGAGTTAGTCCCGGACCTCCAGGAAAAAGAACATCGCCCGCAATCAGAGCAGACCCTACCAAGAAACAGGTCGAGCCTGGCGTATGTCCAGGGGTATGGATAGAAACGATTCGAGTATCTCCGATGGTAAATTCCTGTCCATCCTCAATTGGCAATATGTTGCGNGAAGAATCGAGATTGGTTTCAGTTGCCCCGGCGTAGGCCGGAGCAGCGGTTGCGGCACGCAACACATCGTAGCCCTGCCAATGGTCTCCGTGGTGGTGGGTGAAAAATAGTGCCTGGACATCTCTCTCGACCAGTGCAGCCACCGTCGACTCAGAACCTTCTGGTGCGTCGATAACAATAACCGGCCCTGCACCTGTTGCGTCGGAGATAATATAAGAATTATTCGCCCATGAGCTTATCTCTCGCAGACGCTCAATACGAACATCACTGTCTTGATAAACAATATCCGGTGTCACAAGGCCACTTGTATTTGCCATAGCTTCCATCTTCCCAATTCAAAATCGACTAGCAGTTTTAGAAATATTAACGCACACTGGCTAGGGGCCACATATACTCTTGTCGCTTACACTAAAATCTTCTGNTCAAACTTAAACAAGGGGGAACAATGGCGAACAAACCACGGACTCTGGGACAATTGAAGAAGGCAGGCTACCAAGTACTCCCCATCCGAGAGGAGCTACGTAATAATCTGATCGCAAAAATAAAAAATGACGAGGACATATTCCCAGGGATCGAAGGCTATGAACAAACTGTGGTGCCCCAGCTACAGAACGCGATTCTTTCAGGCCAAGATATTATCCTGCTGGGTGAACGAGGCCAAGCAAAATCAAGAATCATCCGATCGCTGACCTCGCTATTTGACGAATGGACACCAGTGATAGACGGAGTTGAACTGCCAGAGAATCCATTCGAACCAATCTCACCTCAAGGTAGAGCTCTGGTCAACGAGTTGGGTAATCGCACACCTATTCGTTGGATGCATCGCGATGAGCGATACGGAGAAAAGCTAGCTACTCCGGATATCACCATTGCTGATTTAATCGGAGAAGTGGATCCGATTAAGGTTGCTGAAGGACTTTACCTCTCAGACGAATTGACCATTCACTATGGCTTGATCCCCCGAACCAATCGAGGAATTTTCGGACTAAATGAGTTGCCTGATTTGGCCGAACGTATTCAAGTAGGATTGCTTAACGTGATGGAAGAACATGATGTCCAAATACGAGGCCACAAAATTCGTCTTCCGCTGGATGTCATTGTGGTAGCAACTGCAAATCCGGAAGATTACACAAATCGCGGTCGTATTATCACCCCCTTAAAAGACCGATATGGTGCTCAAATACGAACACATTATCCTCCCAGTGCAGTGCATGAGATGGATATTATGGAGGCCGAAGCCAACNATATATCCGCAGATAACTATGAGCTTCACACTCCAGCTTATATGAAAGAAATTATCGCTGAAATAAGTAGGCTAGCTAGACGTTCGCCTGACGTATCACAGAGATCTGGCGTATCAGTCCGAGCCTCTATCGCCAGCTATGAGGCGCTCCAGGCGAATGCCATCCGCAGGGCAATCAGGCTGAATGAATCACTAGCTGTGCCACGGATTTCTGATTTATCCTACCTAGTCCCCTCACTGCAGGGAAAAATTGAGTTCGAAACGATTGAAGAGGGTAAAGAAGATCAAATTATCCAGCGTCTAATTGATGGAGCTGTGGTCTCGGTGTTCAATCGCATGACTGATTCAATGAATATTGATATTGATGGGTTGGGATCAACATTTAGTGAAGGCCTGTCCATCGACGTCGGTGAAGCTAAAAGTTCATCTGATTACGAATCTATTTTGTCTAAAGTCACTGGACTACGAGACATCACAACCAGTATCGATTCTGACGCCCGACCAGAGATACAAGCCTCGCTGATTGAGCTTGTATTGGAGGGTATGCACCTAAATAAGTTGTTGAATAAGGACACAGTCGGCGGGGAATCTCTTTATCAATCGTAGGAGAAGTTCGTTTTTTCGACTGAAGGCACTAAACTCAATCCACATAGGGTGGCTTACTGATTGGGAACTCAAATGAGCTTATCGTTTANATACTCAAGCTGGGATGGCTCACAAGGCACGGAGTCTTTTGATCCTGACGACCTGCTTTCAGCACTAGGGGACGATCTTTTAAACTTCGGCGACCTCCAACATGCCCTTCGCAACCTAATGCAGCGAGGTGTGCAAACGCCCCAAGGGGATAACCTCCAGGGCCTGCGAGACATGCTGCAAAACCTGCGCCAGCAACGTCGAGACAAACTCGATCAGTTCGACATAAGTTCAGTAGTTGACGAACTAAAAGAAGCGCTGGAGGAGGTCGTTCAGAAAGAACAAGAGGCCGTGCAGGAAAGCCTCGACCGANCATCAGCGGCTAACGCAGACAACTCTGAACCTAGTGATGAAATCGATCCCGAGGAGCAGGAGCGGCTGAACGATCTCTTGGAGTCAATAGCTCAAAAAAAACAGGACTTCCTCGACGAACTTCCAGAAAATCAAGCAGGCCAGATTGCCGCACTACGTGAATATGATTTCTTATCCCCTGAGGCACGGGAACGCTTTGAAGAACTTTTGGAGCGGCTTAAAGAGGCAATGTCATCGCAAATGCTCGATCAATTAAACGAGTCTTTGAAAAATATGTCNCCGGAGGACATGGAACGTATCAAGGATATGGTACGAGATCTCAACGACATGATGAATGATCGGATGAAGGGACAGGACCCAAACTTTGATGAGTTCATGGATAAACATGGAGATATGTTCGGAGAAAATCCTCCAACATCTCTCGACGAGCTAATGGAGCAAATGCAAGCCCAAATGAGTGCTATGCAGTCTTTGATGTCGTCACTTCCAAGTGACCAGCAAGGTCAACTCCAAGATATGTTGAATTCAAGCCTAGGAGACCCAGAGCTGCAATCAGAACTCAGTGAACTCGCTGAAAATTTGTCTTTCCTCAATCCTGGCAATCAAGGNAACCAATATCCTTTCAGGGGAAGCGATAACTTAACTCTTGAAGCAGCAACTGAACTAATGAGACAAATGAATGACATGGACTCATTGGAAAAATCACTGGAGCGTGCTCAATACCGAGGGGAAATGGACGGGGTAGATCTCGAAAAACTCCGAGAGTTTCTTGGCGACGATGCGGCAGACGAATTTGAAGAACTCCAAAAACTGTTGGATGTGTTGGAAGAAGCCGGATATATTCAGAGTGACGGTGACGAATGGCGACTGACTCCAAGAGGGACACGGATGATCGGAGAGAATGCTCTCCGAGAAATCTTCCGACAACTCAAATTGGGTACTATCGGCAATCACCCAGTACCTGAAAACGGCCGACAAGGTGAACGACTCGACGAAAGTAAGCCGTATGAATTCGGTGACCCATTCCACTTAGATATGAAGCAAACGATCATGAATGCCCTTGAAAGAGAGGGNAGAGGTTCCCCAGTTCATCTTGATCCGGATGACTTCGAAATTTATCGTTCAGAACTACAAACAACTACGGCTACAGTACTTATGGTAGACCTGTCGTGGTCAATGGCCCTCAGAGGCTCCTTCATAGCCGCTAAGAAAGTTGCTCTGGCTCTGCAGAATTTAATCAAGGCACAGTATCCGAGAGATACTTTTTATGTCATTGGTTTCAACGCGTACGCAAGAGAACTGAAGCCAAACGAGCTGCCATTTGTCAGCTGGGACGAAACTGTAGTTGGTACAAATATGCATCATGCCCTAATGCTTGCGGAAGACATTTTGGCCAAACATACCGGTAGTACCAAGCAAATACTCATGGTATCCGATGGCGAGCCGACCGCTCACATGGAAAATGGNCGATCGAGATTCTCCTATCCTCCGAGCCCTGTAACAATACGTGAAACACTAAAATCAGTTAAGAGACTTACTCAAAAACAGGTCACTATTAATACCTTCATGCTTGATCGAAGTCACTCACTAAAAGAGTTTGTAAATCAGATAGCAAAGCTCAACGGTGGGCGAGTATTCTTTTCAACTCCAGATCAGCTAGGAGAGTACATGTTGATTGACTACGTCGAGCATAAAACGAAACAAATCGGTGGACGAAGATAAGCTTCTCGGAGGAATATGATTACAACACTGGATTGGGATCATGTGAGTATTGCGTCCTCCGACATGAAATCTGCGTCCATATTCTGGCAAGATCTCTTTGGCTTTGAAAAGCTAGGNGAATTCCATGGTGATGACATCAATGGAACTACATTTGCAATGCCTGGTCGGTCCCACATCGGGCTCGAAATAATTGAGCCCTCTAATGATGAGTCTTATCTCAGAAAATTTCTCGACGGACCGTCAGGGCCAGGATTACATCATCTCGCTTTCCGGGTCCCTTCNATNGAAAACGCGGTCAAAGAGTTGCGTGACTCGCNAATCGAACCGTGGGGCGAATCAATTGATGACGAAGGTACAAAATATGCTTACATCCATCCGAGATCGGGAGGCGAAGGAGTTCTTTTTCAGCTATATGAGGCAGATCAAGCCTGGAACGTTCATGAACTATTCAGTGATGATGAACCAGGACATCTTGGAATCACAGCACTAAACCATATCTGCCATGTCACAGCCTCACGTGACACTACCGGTGACTGGTATGAAGAGCTTTTCGGGCTAACCACCATCTGGAAATCTGACTCAGCCGAGAGCTCCAACGACCCTTCTAGACAGGTTGATTTTAAATCGAGATTACTGGACTGGCCTACGGGACAATCGCGTATCGAATTGCTGGAGCCTTATGGTGAAGATTCATTCCTACATGATTTCCTGGACAAGCGCGGACCCGGTCTACACCATATGACGTTCCAAGTGTCTGATTTTGACCAAGCGCTAAATGCATGTAGAGACCAGGGTATAAATGTCTTTGGAGGCCGAGAAGGTCATACCAGAGGAGGTCATTGGAGAGAAACTTTTATCCATCCACGTGATTCGCAGGGTGTACTGGTGCAGTTTTTCTGGGAAGATACACCTGGAATTTGGATCTGAATCTCAGCCACTATGCGCCTATCCAAAGTTAAGTTCAAAAATTACAGGTCATTCAAGGACTTGGAATGGCACCCTCAATCTGGTATCCATGTCATCTACGGGCCCAATGGATCAGGGAAATCTAATTTACTCGAGGNTATTTCAACACTAAGNAGTACACGATCACCGCGGATAAATCGAGATGTAGAGCTCATNAATTGGCAGTCGCTTGAAATGGATCCACTGCCAGGGGCTTTTATGTCGGCTGACAAAGTGAACGATTTACAGTCCCCAACCAGCCATGAATCTGTTGAAATAAGTGTCACCGCTCAGAATCCAGTCGATCAAAGTAATTCAAACATCGATCCCTACAAAATCCGCACTGTTAAACAATATAGACGGAACGGGCAAATCTGTAGGGCCTCCCAAGTGATTGGATGTGTTCGCAGCGTTTTGTTTTCTGCTCGAGACCTGCGACTAATAGAAGGAACACCGGCCGAAAGGCGCAAATATATCGATACAACTTTGTCGCAGATGGACCCTCATTATATTGGAGCATTACGAGATTTTTCGCGGGTATTAGAAAATCGAAATGCTCTCCTCCGTGCTGTGAATAAGGGTTCTCAAACTATCGGATCCCTCGATGTCTGGGATGAACAATTTGCATCGACCGGAGCAAGGATTATGTTTATCCGAAGTCAACATCTTGCTACTCTCTTGTCCATCTNTGCTAGTTACTTCATAGATCTGAATCCCGGTGAATTCGCAAACGAAAGTAGGCTTGAATACTCACCAAATTCACTAATCGACAAAGGCTCAAGTCAAACGGATATCTATGAACAAATGCTCAGTACTCTTCGTAATCACAGAGAAGTAGATTTGTTAAGAGGAACGACCACTCGGGGACCTCATCGTGACGACCTGAAATTTGAATTTAATAAAGTGGACGCGGCCGTATCGGCGTCGAGAGGTCAGCTGCGATCTCTTGCACTCAGCCTTAGGTTAGCTGAAGTCAATATGTCCGAGAAACAGACCGGTGAAAAGCCAGTCCTTTTACTTGATGACGTACTATCCGAACTTGATCTCGTTCATAGAGAACGTGTAATGGACTTAACTTTGCAGGCAGATCAGGCAATCATTGCCACTCCTGACCCAGAGCGACCAAANTCAGCAATACTAGCTGACNCTAGTAACTGGCATCTAGAAGCTGGCGAACTGATTGAGCAGCTCTGAGCCATTCATAGGGCCTATTAAAGACAAATGGAATTTACCCGGGTCAATTAGTTCGTTTGCGGTCCTCTGTATATCCAAAACCGACACTGATTCAATCCGAGCAAGAAGCTCCTCTGGTTGAAGCATCTCAANCCCAAGAACCGCCTGTAAACCGACGTAGGATGAAACTGCTCGAGAATCTTCCAAACGAAGTATGAGTCGCGAATTAATAATCCGCTTCGCAAGATCAATTTCGAACTCACCCAGTGACTGAATTGTCCTGTCAATCTCAGCAACGATTTCTTCCAAAGCCTTCGACGTATTGTGCGGATCCACCCCAGAATAGATCCCAAACATACCGGTATCGCTCAGAAAACTTGGGCCGGAATGTATGTCATAGCACAAACCTAATTCCTCCCGAAGACGAGTAAATAACCTAGAAGACATACCCTCACCCAATACAATCGAGAATATCTCGAGACTATGCCGTTTCGTATCCTTCAAAGANAAACCAGGCATGCCAATCGCGAGATGCGCCTGTTCTGTATCCCGACTNATTAATCTAAATCGCCGTTCAGCACTGAGACTAAATGCAGTGTCCTCGGACACATCGTCGGAGGATCGGTGGGGAATATACTCATCGGGCACACCGGCCCCCCAGTCTTCACAAAGCTCTCTCACTATATTCTCTGTTGCGCCGACATCAAGGGCCCCAGCCACTGAAATAACTATGGAATTTGGTACGTATTGACGACGGTAATATTTCTTAATGTCCTGATGTGTCATGTTAGAAACAGATTCGACTGTTCCGGCTATTTCCCTGCCGTGCGGTTGTCCATGCCAAATCGATGCCTCGAGATTAACCGCTACTAGCTCCGGTGGAGAATCTTCTATCGCAGCCAGTTCTTCAAGAATCACACCTCTCTCCCGTTCGATTTCGTCCGCCTCGAGAAGAGAATTCCGCAGAAGATCAATCAAGAGAGTGAGGCCCTGTAAAGCTCTGTCTGCCGTCATCTTGCCATAGAAGATCGTGATTTCTCGATCCGTGACNGCATTAAAAGCACCGCCGAGCTCGTCTANCTCCCTCGAAATATCAATAGGATTTGGTCGATCTCGAGTACCCTTGAAACATAAGTGCTCCAAAAAATGAGACAAGCCACTCTCNCCATCAGTCTTTTCATAACGTGATCCAGCGCGAACAAACACCGAGATGCCTACTGAATTCGTCTGTGACATCGGTGTTAGAAGTANTCGCATACCATTTTCTAGCCGTANNTCTCGTGATTCGAGATGCATACCTGTCGGGACATAATCAGGAGGCAATATGGATTTTCCAGACCCTTTCATAGATTCCCCTGAACTTGTTNATACCGGAGCGACAATACTACTCAGCACTCATTTCAATCANCGGAGCATCTAGACTCTGTCCATATCTGAAAAAGGACATGACCGCAGCAGACTTAAAGTACGAGGGCACATAGACCGTACCTGGGTTGACGCCATCATCTAAACGCACCGGGGCCGATAGCTCGTGACCATTGCTCCTAATNGCAACAGAATCTCCNATTTTAATTCCNGCCTTTGCAGCGTCCGAGGGATTAATCCAAGCAACCCCGTCACGATCAAGCTTGTCTGCTTCCTCGGAAGCCGTCGAAGTTCCTTCCCATGAGGTATATAGTGATCGGGAAGTAAATAACCTCATCCCTTCCGCAGACGACGCGGTCGGCACCCTAACCTCCGCAGGCATTGCCTTATATGTCACACCTGTTCCGATTGCTCGCGCCGNTCCTCTCGATGTAGCCACTTCTGCACGAGATGGGTAGTTCGACAACGATTCAAGAGANGGTGAATCATCAATACTTACATCGAGCCCTTCAGNAATCTGCCGCAAGATAGCCAATCCTGANTTTTGACCATCGACTGCCGAATTGATTGAACTATTGAACAGCACTCTCCGATCCGCAGTCGTGATTGAACCAGAACGGTGATAGAAAGCGGCTTCAGATATAGCTACGCTTGCATACTCCAACAATGAAGACTGGAGGGAATCAATCACAATCAGTGAGTCAAGATTCCTGAATGCAGGCTCCATATCATCTGTCCCTAACCCGTTAACTAGTGGATTATCATCGTGCACTATCAAACATTTTATGTCGCCACTCAAAATTGCGGGAATCATTTCACTNAAGCTGTGCCCACCATCTCTCGGAAGGACACCAGCGTCATGAATTCCGTTTGTGTTTCCATCAGGCGGTAAATACATTACACACTCATGGGCTCGCTCTGGTGCCAAAGAAATAGCCAAATTACCTGCAGATTTGGCAAGTTCTCCGGCATACTCTTGGTCAACCGCGTTAGGCGCAAACACTACGATCGAGCGCGTCTCCTCATGCGTGTCAGACATCAAGGCCACTGCTTTGTCCCAAGTGGTCTGGTCGATAGGGCCTGGTGCTTCCCCGAATCGCTTCGCGAGTTGGTCAGCCACATAAGCTTCTTCACCGGGCAAACACCGTATGACAGCCTTCGCAAAATTGTCCAACTCGCTCCATTTAGGCGAAATTAGCACTAGATCAGAGCCAGCGTTTCTTACCATCCCTTTTATTCTGAGCGAGACTGCTTGGTGTGACTCTTCGAGATCGGTCGCAATACATATGATCGTCTTCGATTCCTCAATATCTGTTAGTTCTGTCGGGATTACAGCAGTGCCAAAAGTATCCTCAAATGCTGTGAGAACAGCCCTATGGGTAGTCCCCAAAGAAAAATCAATATTCTTCACCCCAAGCNCATCGGCAATATCTGAGAAGCACATTGCTTCCTCAGTGGTGGTCAGAGGAGATCCTAGCATCGCGATCGAATCTGGCCCGTACTGCTTCAAATTGTCCTGGATTTCNGATACAGCCGCCGCAATAGCTTCCGAATCNTCAANCGGGAGCAGNTGACCTTCGGTCCTGACCATAGACTTCTCGAGTCTTTTGCTACTATCAATCGCGTCATATCCAAACCGACCACGAACACAAATCTGATCTCGAGAAAAGGGGTTAATTCTTTCAGGTCTAACAATGACTGGTCCGTTTTCGGAACCTATTTGATCGCTGGTCCCATACGTAAGAGTGCATCCCACAGAACACGAATTACAAACCGCGCTTGTCCAGTCGTCTGCTCGACCGTTCCATTTATTGGGTTTTTCCATCAACGTCGCGGTCGGACAAACGTCAATACAAGCACCNCAAAAATCACAATCACTTTCATGTATTTGGGTNCCGGTGCCAAACGCGATCATCGTTGAATGTCCTTTACCCGAAAGCGTGAGCGCACCGGTGTGTCTCAACTCGTCGCACGCTCGAACGCAACGTGTGCAAATGATACACATTTGCGGATCAAATTCTAGAAACGGATTACCTCGGTCTGGTTCGGGGGGAGGAGTCTCATAATACGATCGCTTTTCTCCTACCCAGGGCTCTGCAAAATCACCCTGATCGACATTCTCACATGAAGTCTGAAGTTCACACCTATAATTCTTGCTGCACGTCAGGCAACGGTGAGTAACTACATCATCTCTCAGACAAATATCTCCAGGCATACAGTGGACTCGTCGATGGCAGGTTAAACATCGGTCGGGGTGGTTTGCCAGAATGACCGACATGACCGACTGCCGTGCCTGCTTTACTTCAGGAGTGTCAGTTTGTACTACCTGCCCTTCGGTAACTTGAGCCGTACACGAAAGTTGAAGAGAAGAAGGGCGTCCACCTTCGATGTCAACAATACAAGTTCGGCAGCCTGCGTAGGGTTCTAGGCCGTCGATATAACAAAGATTGGTAATCGTGATCCCTTCTTCTTTGATTACCTCAACCAGGCGCCTTCCAGGTTCTGCTTCTACCGCCTTACCGTTTATCGAAATTTCGACCACACTGCCACCTAGCCTTCATTTTTCGGCGCGATTGGGATCGGTGAGTTGTGACGACCCTGAAGTCTTTGAGGGCCGGCAGATTCACCTAGTCCTGACACGTTAACCCGTGAGCGGGCAGTTGGCATCGAGGTCAGCAATGGCTCTGAGTCTTGCTGTTGGCCATTCGGATATACGCCATTAGTTCCAGACAGATATTCCTGAGCCTCTTTAGTTAGGGCGTTTCGATCTCTGTACATATTCTCAAAAATATAAACCGCATCATTATAACGTCCACCANCCTGAATAGCCTGATAAGGACATGCCTCCGTACAAAGCCCGCAATACATACAAATTCGAAAATCTATCTCATAACGCTCGATGTTTAAAGTGCCATCTTCTCTTGGAGAAGTTTCAACAAGTATGCATCCGTCAGGGCATGCTTGAGCGCACGTCGAACAACCAGTGCATCGCTCCTCAAACCATAGAAGATTAGTGCGTGCTCTNGCGGGTATTTCTCTCTGCTGCTCGGGATAGTTAACGGTAATAGCGGGGCGAAAGACGTGTTTGAGGGTCAATAACATACCTTTGACTACGCCCATACCGTAAATCATATTTTTCTGAATACCTCTCGCCTCGGCGCCCTACTACAAGAGGATACTCGAGGCATCACTTTATTGCACGGCATTTCTGCTTTCGCCGAAAATCTTTCGGGCCATCGCTAGAGACTGAGGCGTATTAAGGTTTAGGCCGACAATATCTTGGTCATCTGTCAACACTCTCTCAACCTGATGTCGCTGCATTACTGCTCGCAGACCNGTGGTGTCTTCGTTCACTCGCATAAGTTCGGAAGCCAAATCACCCTTAATAATTACCGGATGACCACCATGCTCTTGACCCTCCAAATCAAAATAAAAAGGCTGGACAATATTTGCTGTACTCGTCGCCAATGTGTCAAACAGTTGCCTGACAACTCTCATCGATGTCGGTTGATCAACGTTCTGAATCAACACCGCATCTTCAGCAGATAACGGAGCATCTAGTTTGGAAACTATTTCCCGTGCACCGACGGCAAGTGAAGTAGCTCTTCCTGAAGACCAATTTTNATTTACCACGATCGAGCAATTAAATTCTTGGATTTCTTGAGCGACAAGTAGATGATTGCTCCCTAGCACAACCACGATTTGATCGACTTTACAACTTCGGAGTATTTCCAATTCCCAGCAAATAAGGGAAGTCCCCATCCACGGNAATAANGGCTTCGAGGAACCCATTCGAGACGACGCTCCTGCAGCCATGAGAATGCCTAGNCGCATTATNACTTTGCNCGCCANTTATCAAGCGCCTGCTTGAGGGCCGCCTCGGCGAGCACGGAACAGTGAATTTTACTGCTCGGTAGACCGCCAACAGCTTCCGCAAAATCCTCTCNGGACAACTCGAGCGCATCTGAAACACTCTTATTTATCAATAACTGAGTCGCCATCGAAGAAGTGGCTATCGTAGCCGGGCAGCCAGAGGCCAAAAAAGACACCTTGGATATTCTCTGTTCATTACAACTGTCTTCTATATTGAGAAATAACTGCAATTCGTCGCCACAAACTGGATTTATGACCCGCCCTGACACGTCCGCTCCGTCTATTTTGCCAACATTCCGAGGATTTTCAAAATGGTCGATAGCGACAGGAGAGTAGTACCCGGGGGACAAGTCCGTATCAGTCATTGGCCGATGCCTCCTCAATAATCTGAAACAGTTCAATAAGCTGTTCCACATTTCCAGACTGGAAAAATCGATTTGCATGGAGTATAGTCCCCGACTTACTCACGCAAAAAACTGAACGGTGAGCTGCCACACCGTCGTCATCAAGCACTCCGTATGCTGATATCACTGACAAGTCTGTGTCCGAAGCTAATGGAAATGGGATATCACATTCATTGGCAAATTCTATATGAGAGTCTATATCTTCTNTTGAGACACCTACTAACTCCACGCCCATAGATTTCAGCCTGCTGAATTCCTCTGNAAAAACACCTAACACCCGTTTGCAGGATGGAGTGAAATCATTCGTGTAAAAAATAATCAGAACCAACCCCTGCTTAATCTTCGATTCCAAGCAAAATTCGCCTGCGGTCGAGGTCAAACAAAAAAGAGGCGCCGCTTCACCTTCTAGCGCTTTCACAACTGCTATACCAATACTTTCTTCAAGCACATGAGATCGTCTTCCAACGAATAATTGTTCAGCACTAAAACCCGTATACGGCCAAGTCCAGATGGATCGCATAGTCTTTCTGCAGCCTGTCGCAATGCCAGAAATCTTTCCGGATTAGCTCTCGCCCATGCGGTATCTGAATTCACCATCTCATACAAACCCAAACCAAGCAGAGTTTCAGCCTGTGAGACCAAACCTNGCTGATGCCACCCAACGTCCGTGGCTTTAACTAGAGAACCGAAATCTACATGTGCAGTAATGTCAGTCAGGCCAGGTAATCGGAAAAGATCGTGCTCGACATTTTGTTTTCTAAANGCCATNAGAGTTCCAGTGGTCCGCCAGCTTGCGTAGAGTTCCNCAGTGATATATCCGTAATCACTGACAAAAATNTAGCCATTCTCAACAATTCCGGTAATTGCAGACATGACTTTGNAGGCCTCTAAATTAACTTCAATACGGGTGCCAGGAGAAGGTACCGGGGTAGTCACCAAATCTGCCTCATAAAGCGAATCCAAGTGACCAATAACCTCTGGATTACTNAGTGGCTGTTTCTTGTATTGGAAGTTTTGGTCGTCGTCCACCGTGACGAACAGTTCGTGTAGCGAGGAGTTTGGTTCCGGCCCTCTCTCAATTAAATGCACCGGCAGAGCATCGAAGAATTCGTTGCAGAAAAGGATCACATTTTTCAAGTTTCCATCCTGAACCAGCCACTGCTCCAAAAGGATGAAATCGATCTGTCCCAAAATATCTGGGTGAGCCATCTCGATTTTCTGCTTCTGCTGTTCAAGCCTAATATCCGACCCATCAACTACGGTGACATTCACACAAGAAAAACAGTCTGCAGAACTTTCACGAATCCAAGTCAGGACCGCACTTATAAAGGCTCCGGAACCTCCTCCTACCTCGACAACATTCACTAAGTCCGGCTTACCCATGGCCTCCCAACACTCAATGATCTGCCTACCCCACAATCCGCCATATATGGGATGGATTTCTGGGCTAGTTACGAAATCTCCCTCACTGTCGAATCTGAGTGACGGTCTCGCATAATACCCGAATTCCGGATGATTCAGCGCCATATCCATATAATCTCGGAACGAAATCACACCGCCTTCCGCAGATATTCGATTGCGGATCAANTCGCTAAAAGGGGCAGCATTGTTCAAAAAAGATTCNGTCTCGGTCGAGAGTCTCTCTAATGCATCAAGTTGTTTGTCTGGGAATGAACTATACATCGATAACCTTCACTTTAAATTGCATTCAAGACTGATATATGGGGACTAACAATTTCAGATACACCCCATGACTTTAATTCCAACGCGTGCTCAACTTCCTCGACCTGATCCGCAAGTACTGGAACCGAATATGTCAGTAGTGAGTCAACAATCGAGCGAGACGTCAATAGATTACAGTCGACCAACACTGAGAACCTCAGGTTTGGGGTGGCACGTACCCATTGCTCTAAATTCTTTAAGTTCCGCTGAGATCCTATCTTCAAGACCACTCTGTATGACGGGAAAGTAGCACCCGCCAATATAACCTCAGAGCGTCTGCTAAGAACTATTTCAGAGATAGCAAAATATTCAATAGTTTCCGCAATTTTCACTAGAAGAGCACTCTTGGGAGAAAATTTATCGGCCACAATTTCCACTGAGCCGGCAGACATTCGTAACTCCTCCGGCAAGGTCCTGAAATTACCTCGAGTCAATTTCGAACGAAGTAGTATCTTATCGACGCCAGGATGATTAACGATATTTTCTGCACGCTGGGGCGAAGCATCGAAAGCGTATGTCCTGACAAATTCATTCATTGGGTGATTTCCCAGTTAAATCACTCGTGATCGGACCCTTTGACTCCGATTGCCTGCAAATAAACGCTCCTTGGTCGAGCATGATCCAATTCGACGAAGAAAATACTCTGCCATCTACCTAACCGCAATATCCCATTATGAATTGGCAAAGATTCACTTCCCCCAAGAAGCAGATGCTGGCAATGAGCATGAGCATTTGCGCTTTCTGCCGACGTCATGTTTGTTGTCCGTATTGAAAAATCATTGTGTTCGTAATAGTCACCAGTGGGAGCAAATCTGGCAAGTATACGAGCCATATCATTGATCAATAGCGGCTCATTCTCATTCACGATTACCGCGGCTGTGGTGTGATCGGAACTAACAGTGAGCTGACCGTACTTAACATCCGAGCGTGANACGAACTCTCTAACGGGTTCGGTTATATCTATAAATTCCAAAGCATGGTTGGTCTCATAATTCAACGTCTCTGCGAAAACTATGAAATCAGATTTCGGAGATTCNATCTTATGTAATTGAGTGATTTTTTCTGTCACTATACTCCCCCGTANAAGTGATCAATNCAGTGTTTTCGAATCCTCTTCCGATTCTANNTGCTCCCTCAAAGATAAAACAATTTCACGAATTGTTCCAATGTCTTTCGCATCACGCCTGAATTGTAAGTACGGCTCGAGATCATCGAGCGCCTCNCGCGCATCATCTGTCCTTGCTCGCAACATCCCTCTGTCTCTCATCTCGTCCAGATCCCACGGGTACATAGCGACNAGAAAATCAATGACTGATGCTGCCCGGTCATCCTCACCTCGCTGCAGATATATGGTNTTTAGTAGGCGCAGAAGTCTTTGAATGAATTGCCTCGGCTGGATAGGATAAAAGAATCTGTCTTCTAAACTAAGCCGCCCGCCAAAGCGGTTACGAATAAGGATATGAGCGTCCTGGCGCCTTATATTTCTNCCGCCAGCCGAAGGATCNAATAAAATCTCTGGCATCTCCTCATATTCCTGCGAACGCGTCAGATCAGGATAAAATCGACATAACATATATCCAGGCAATGCCACAGGACGAATATCTAAGCCAGCACGTTGACCAATTTCCGAGTACAAAAGTGCAAGAGTTAGACCAACTCCTTTCTTACGTTCCAATACTCTATTCAAATAGACGTTTTGTGGATCGTCTGGATACTCTGTGTCCAGTACGAAACCAAACTCGCGGAACATCGTNAGAGCCATGGTCCTGACGATTCGCCTCACGTTATAGCGCAGATCAGAAAGCTNAAGAGACTCATGTAAAAGATCTGCCAGCCGTTGCAGTTCTCGTTCTTTGGATTCGATATCAATTCCTGTATATTCATCCTTGCATACCAAAAGCGCTAGACGAATTAATTCCAAATCGTCGGAATCAGCAGCTGCAAGCTCAGAAAATTCTCCCACGAGTCGGTCATGAAATTCAGAATTGGTCATCTAGACCATCCTACACAAAATTAGAGAAATGGGAGTTCCAGTTACTGTGGNGTAGTCGAATCATTCTCGCTATCTGAACCAAGGACTTGGTCCACAGGCTGTCGCATCCGGTCAGCAGTGAAACCCTCAAACCGAATGATTTTTATAACAGCAAGGGATAGAACCATTAGCGATATCAAGACCGATGAAAAATCATAACCCAGTAAAAAGCCGAGGCTTGGCGCCAAAGCCATCCCCAAAATGCCACATGCTCTCTTTCTCCTTGTGGTGAAATATGCNGCAACCACTATCAATAATACGTACACCGTGGAGATCGGAAGGAGGGCCATAACAACGCCTACGGCGGGTGCAGTGCCATTTCCACCATGGAATTTAAGAAATACTGAAAAATCATGTCCAAGGACAACCGTGAGAGCCACAGCACCCAAAAGATAAGGATCTGCGCCAAGCCATATGCCTAGGCCAATCGCAAGAGAGCCTTTACCAATGTCGCCTATACCTACAAGCAAGGCAGACCACANTCCTATATTGTCCCAAACATTCATCATGCCTGGATTAGTGGTACCGACTTGACGAATATCTCTGCCATGAAATATTTGTACGACTAGATATGAGGTGGGAATCGAACCAAGAAAATAGGCCGTCNGCAACAATAGAATTTCAGTCACAGTATTCCTCTAAGTGAAATTAATGAAGTCAAAGGGAATATTATCATTAAATTGTGTGGCACTCACTACCACAGGTCACTCTCAGCGTTCAACGACTCCATTGCGGACAGAACGCCTTCAATATCGATTCCAGTCTGCCTCTTCACTATTCCAGTCACGGACTTCCGAACCTCATCCAAGTCTCCCCCTGCCATGGCGTATAAAAAATTTATCGTAAAAGCTACGACCCACGTCGGTACATGAAACCACACCCATGGCGCTTCCCTATTCTTACCTGCGGCTATCAGGCCGGGTACCAAGTCAGGAATACTCAGGTTCGCCGCAGTACTGGAAGGATTCTCATTTTCATCAGTANCGGGCTTCAAGTAAGATTCTCTAAGTAATTTACCAAGAACCGCCCCGAGCGCCGCAGCACATAAGACTCCAAACGCACTTTGCACTCGCCTCTTCATAGCACATCCCCTATTTGAACTCTGAGAAGCATTCTAACCCGAACCGACAATTCATGAGGAAAATTTTGCAACCTCTNCAGTGCACTCACCGAGAGATGTNCATACACTGGCTCATTATATGAAGATTCANNCGACAAACCTCANAGCATCAAGACATGNCCACCGCTGAAAAACGGTCTGCTCCATTCCACTATGGCTGGATCATACTGGCAACCGCTGTTGGCACATCGTTCGCGTCGGTCACATTTTTCAATCCTGTACTTGGAGCCTTCACGAGTTCACTTGAGACTGAGTTTGGCTGGTCCCGCGCAGAAGTGCCGTTAGCAATTGCTCTTTGATCTCTTGTCGGTGGAATTATCTCACCGCTTTCAGGAGCGCTGATAGACAAATGGGGTGCAAGATGGATAATTTTTATCGCTGGCGTCGGAATGTTGCTTGCGTGTCTAGGACTTTCCTTTATTTCAAGCCTATGGCAGCTCGTACCCCTGTACGGTCTTGGACGTGCCCTCGCCATGTCTGGAATGCAACCGGGCTCGTACGTCAC